>JAPYSW010000006.1 GCA_029936395.1 Candidatus Poseidoniia archaeon | reverse complement strand
TTTCCTCTTTTAGATGAAGTCATAGTAACTTCGAATCCAGATGAAGCTTTTAATGGTGCTAATTTATGTCTTTTAGTAGGTAGTAAGCCAAGAGGTCCAGGAATGGAGCGTTCGGATTTACTTAGAGATAATGGAAAAATATTTGTAGGTCAAGGCAAGTCTATTTCTGACAATGCGGCTGATGATTGTAGAATAGTAGTAGTTGGTAATCCTTGTAATACAAATTGTATGATTGCAGCAGCTCAATCTGATCGTTTTAGTTCAGATAGATTTACAGCAATGACTCGTCTTGATCAGAATAGAGCAGTTTCAATGCTTTCTGTAAAAGCAGAGGTAGATGTAACTGAAGTTTCAGGTATGGCAATTTTTGGCAACCATAGTCCAACTATGTTTCCAGATTATTCGAATGCTTTTATTTCTGGAGAATCTGCTACAAAAATAATTAATGACGATAATTGGTTAAAAAATGATTACATACCAGCAGTTGGTAAAAGAGGTGCAGCAATCATCAAGGCAAGAGGTCTTTCTAGTGCAGCTTCGGCAGCTAATGCATTAATTAATCATGTCCAGAGTTTGTACACTGTGAGTGAAAATATTCATTCAATAGTAGTATGTAGTGAAGGGCAATATGGTTTTTCAAAAGGAGTATGGGCTGGTATGCCAGTTCGTACAGTATCTCCTGGTAATTATGAAGTAATTGAAGATTTTAAGCATGATGCTTTTGCTAAAGAAGCTTTAGCTAAGACAAATAATGAATTAGTCTCTGAGAGAGATATGGTTTCTGAATATCTTTAATCAGGCCCAGCTTTTGAAAAATTCCCAAAATTTTCATATTTCACAAAATTTTTCTTAAATAGATTAATTAATTCTTTAGCTCTTTCATCATATGCATTTTTGTCTTTCCACGTATTTCTAGGATTTAGAATGTTTGATTCAACTCCAGGAATATTATCTGGTATCAATACTTTAAAGTTTGAATCAGGCGTAAAATCAGTATTTTTTAGTTTACCATCAAGTATGGCTGTTAACATTTGTCTAGTAACGGGTAAATCTATTCTTTCACCAAGTCCATACCCGCCACCACTCCATCCCGTATTAACTAGCCAAGCTTGAGCATTATGAGTTTTTAATTTTTGACCTAGTAATTCAGCATATACTGTTGGATATTGTGGCATAAAAGGTGCCCCAAAGCAAGTTGAAAAAGTAGCTACAGGTTCGGTTATTCCCCTCTCCGTTCCAGCTACTTTTGCAGTATAACCACTTAGAAAGTGATACATTGCCATTTCAGGAGTTAATTTAGATACTGGTGGTAGAACTCCAAAAGCATCACATGTCAGAAAAATAACATTGTTTGGATGTCCACCTTGCTCCGAAGGCTCTATATTTTTAATATAATCAATAGGATATGATACACGAGTGTTTTCAGTTATAGTTCCATTACTATAATCTACAGTTCCATTATCATCCGTTATTACATTTTCTAATAAAGCACCAGGTTTTATCGCATTATAGATATCAGGTTCTTTTATAGGATCCAGATTAATGGTTTTTGCATAACATCCACCTTCAAAATTAAAGATACCATTATCAGACCATCCATGTTCATCATCTCCAATTAATCTTCGATCTGGATCTGTTGAAAGTGTTGTTTTTCCAGTTCCACTTAGGCCAAAGAATAAAGCGGTATCTTCGTTTAAGCCAATATTAGCTGAACAATGCATAGGCATTACTCCTTTCAAAGGTAGATAGAAATTTAGTGCAGAAAATACAGATTTTTTAATTTCACCACCGTATTCAGTACCTCCTATAATTGCTATTTTCTTTTTTAGATTTAAAATAATGAATACTTTAGAATTTAAACCCAGTTCCTTCCAATTTTTGATATCAGTTGAATGAGCATTTAGGATAGTAAATTCAGGTTTAAAATTACTGAGTTCTTCGCTTTTAGGCCTTATAAACATATTATGTGAAAAATGCCCTTGCCAAGATTTAAGAGTTATAACTCTTAAAGGAAGTTGATATCTTTTGTCCGCTCCTGCAAACCCATCAAAAATAAATAATTCTTTCTCGTCCATTTCTTTTTTGACGGCTTTTTCAAGTAAATCAAAAGCTTCTTCACTAAGCGATTGATTAATTTCTCCCCAATCTACTAAGTCTTTATTTTCTTCAGTCTTAACAATAAAACGATCATTTGGAGATCTACCAGTATATATTCCAGTATTGACAATTACGGTGCCATTATCAGATAATCTCCCTTCTTTCCGATTCAGTTCTTGCTCTCTCCATCCTTCTTGCGAAAGATTGCAATGTATTGCTGAGGGATTAATCCCCATATGCTTCAATTGCTGAATCATATATCTCTGGAAACAAAACTGTATTTATAATTACGGGATATATGTAGACTATTTTTTGGATATTTTAAATAAATTAGTAGTAAATAAATAAATTCTAAACAAGCTCTTAACTAAGCCCATTTTCTAAGCTCTATCCCAGCTAAACTTTCATTTGGTAAAAAGCTAATATTAATGGCGCTATTGCCCTCTTAGTAAAGAATGAGATTAGATGGTAATCCCCGAGTGAAAAACAACCAAGGGCCGGTGGTCTAGGGGTTATGACGTCGCCCTTACAAGGCGAAGATCGGCGGTTCGATTCCGCCCCGGCCCACCATTCTCGTCGCAAGCAAAAAATGCTAGGTCAGAATTTTTTAATTGATAACAATATAGCTCAGAAAATAGTTAAAGCATCATCCATTGAGGCTGATGAAGACATTTTAGAGATTGGTCCTGGAAGGGGTGCACTCACTGAATTATTGATAGAAAAAGGAAATTTATTAGCAGTTGAAAAAGATAAGTGGTTAGCAGTCGTATTGAAACAGAAACTTGGTAAAAGAGCTCAGATTATTGAAGATGATATTCTTAAGTTTGAGATTCCCAAAGTTGATGTTATCGTAGCTAATTTACCCTATTCTCTTTCTTCACCAATTTTGTTTAGGCTATTTAATTATGAATGGAAACGAGCAATTCTAATGTTCCAAGAAGAATTTGCAAATCGTCTTGTAGCTAAGCCAGGTTCCAAAGTATATGGACGATTATCAATAATGGCAAATCATTATGTCAAAACAAAAAAGCTTTTTAGAGTATCTAAAACAGCGTTTCAACCTCAACCAAAGATACATTCTCAAGTTGTGCATTTAGTTCGTCGTGACCCCGATTATGAATTAGCTGATTTCGCTACATTTGAGCGTGTTGTCAGATCAATGTTTACACATCGGAGAAAGAAAATCCGTAATTGTCTCAAGCTTGATTTTCCAAATTTGGATTTAGATGATTTAGATAATATGAATGAAAGAGCTGAAGTATTAGAACCAAAAGAAATTGCAAACTTATCTAATCTAATATATTCTCGAATTTCAAAAGAGACCCTTTAGTAAAAGCATATCCATTATACTAGCCTTAACTTTTAGATCTCCAGACATATATGCCTTAATTGGATGAATATTTTTTTGTAATAGAGCTATTATTACGTCAGAAGAAGCTGTAATAACCACATCAGCCGTCGAATCCTCGGTTTCTTTAAAGCTCTCTATTTCCAAATTATCTAATTTAGTTGAATAATTTTTCCCATCAGATATGCAAATACATATCGTTCTATTTTTACCTTCAATTTTCTTAGAAAAAGTAGGTTCATTATTTATTCTTGAATTGAATTCTATAACTTTTTCTTCAAGCTTTTGTATTACTTCATTTGTCATTATTTACACCAAAATCGTTGAGTGTTTTTACAGGACGTATTCGCTCTAAAGTTTTCCAACTTTTCCGTGTTCCTGCGGGCCACTTACTATTGGTAGAATAAAAGCTCTTCAAAAACTTTATTGTTCTTTCATCGGAAGGATATCCACTTCCGAAATCTCCAATTTCATCTTTAAGTTTGTATATTTCTTGTTCTCTTGTTTCTTTTGCAATAATAGAAGCTGCAGCAACAACCAATATTTTTGCATCAGCTTTATGCATAGATATTATATCCGTATCTTTTTGATTTGTTAAGCTCAATTTAATTTGTTTGCCAAAGCGTTGTTCATTAACATCAGCGGCATCAACATAAGCTACATTTGGATTTAATTTAGATATTAATTTTCCGAAAGCTTCACGATTCAAATCATTTAATCTATTTTTTCTACGATATTCATCGACTATTTCAGGATCAATTATTTCAACAGCAAAAGTAAATTTTTTCTTTATTACTTCAGCTAATTCTTTTCTTTTTGTTTTAGTTAGTAGTTTAGAATCCCTAATTCCTAAATTTTCTATTTCCTTGGCATTGTTAACAATAACTGCAGCTACAACTAAAGGCCCCATCACAGGTCCTTTTCCCGCTTCATCAACTCCACAAATCATGTTTCAAGTACCAAGTGGGCCCATTTCCTAGCCATAAAGTAAATCGCTACTTTTTCAGGAAGTTCTACTACACTATTAGGTTTTAGTTTAGCAAGCCCATCTCCCATTATTACAGGATGATTAACTATAGAGCGTACCTTAACTAAATCATCTCCAAAAGCAGTAGCTTCCTTCATTGGATCAAATGTTTCTAATTTGGTTGAATCCATTACAGTTACTTTTAGACCAGAGCCCCCATGTAATGAACCTGGTAAGCGTATTAGGCGGTGTATGTCTCCAGTTACAGGCTCATCTGGATGAATTGCAGTTTCTTTTAATGCGATTCTAACAAGTCTTTTTTTAGGAGCTTTAGGCATTTTATTGAAAATTTCTTCATTTGTATTTTTTGAATTGAATGTTATATTTTTCAATCCTAATTTTTCCATATTGTTCTTTCTTTCTTCTTTATCTAATTTTCTTAGATTATCGAATGTCTGGTGTATATATCTAGTAATAATTCCCTGCCACCCTTTTGATTCTTTTTTTGGGAGTTTTTCAACTCCAATATTTTTTCTTTCAACTCCTTTACCTCTAATAGGATATTCCTTTGTGTATCCTGCATCAATTAAAATTTTGTTTAAGTCTAATCCTTTTCCAGTAAGATAATCTGCAATTTCTCTTCTAGCTCCCGATGGTAGTGTTAACACTTCAGGTGTTCTTACATGGACATGATATCCTCTTCCACCGCTGAAGGTTATTAATAAATCATTTTCGTTTAAGCCAAAATCACCTAATAATACATCGACAACTAATCTATATGTTTGTTCTCTAATATAATCCATAAGTTTAGAAAAGGGAATCTTACCTTTTTTCACTTCTTCCATCTCAGGTAAATGGTCTGCATCTAAATCAAAGATCAAGTCAGCTCCCATCCATTCCTTATCTATCATTGTATTCTTTCCAGGGTCCTTGTAATAGGCAACAGAATGATAACTATGAGCTGGAGCTGCTTTAATCAAATATTTCTTAACCTCATTTACACTTCTAAATTTCTGGTGTCTATTCATTATTCCTCCTTCCCAACTAAGAAAACCCCATTCTCTAGCTGTGAATCTAGGCGGTAGTGTAATGTCAGCATTACGATAATATTCCTGAAATTTTCCTTTCAAAAAATCTCGAGTTTTAATAGGTTCAATGTCTTTTAGAAAGCTCATCCTATTACTTTTTGCCAAGATTTCTTAGCACCCATTATTCCTTGACTAAACCATCCATTTCTAAATTTTTGAGTTATAGTATATTCCCATGGTTTTCGGGGTAATTTCTCTGAGAATTTTTGTAACAATTCTTTTATTTTTGAGTTATCCTCTCCACGAGCTTCAATATAGGTTATATTTCCAGAATTAGGCCTTTCTTCCCATACGTCTATAGTGGCTGAGATATTTTTTATAATATATCTATAAACCATAGCTGTTCTTTCAAGGGCAATTACAATTGCAACGCTACTATATGAACGATGTACATTCTTTCTCTCATAACTATATTCTAGTTCATCTAATAGACTTCTTAGTGCAGTAGCAGTAGATTTAGATTCGAAGCAAACAGGTAGTTTTACCAATGAATTTCTCCACCAATTGCAGGATAATCTATCTCCAATTCTTCTAAAATACGGGGATGAATCTCGCCATACTTTAAGAGATGTTCATCATTTTCAATTTGAACACTTCTCCCAGAAATAAACAAGGGATCATTGCAATCAGTATTATCTCCAGAGAGTCCTAGTCTTTGGGAAATCATTTCAGCCGTAGATTTTGCATTAGAGAATGTTGATTTAGTGGCTAATTCAATCCAAGCTAGGGATTTATGATTGCTATGCTCTCTTATAACATCTCCAAATTCGAAAACCCTTTGAGGTAATTCTCTATGCTTATTGTTTTTTAACAGTTCAAGTAAATTTGGTAAAATACTAGAACGTAGCATGTGGTAGTCTTCAGTGACTGGATTAGAAATAGTTGCTTCATTATTATTTTCTCTTTTGGTAATATCATGGAGCATTTTTGAGGAAGTTAATGTAAGAGTAACCACTTCTTGAAAACCAATTCCCAACATAATTTCTCTACAGCTATTACCTAGTTTTCTTGATTCCAGAGCCTTTCCAAATGTAACCTCACGGGGTAATTGTTCAGGTAAGTTATCATATCCTAAACCGATAGCGACTTCCTCTAGTAAATCAACTGGATGAAGTATATCTGCTCTATATGCTGGAACTTTGACATGCCATGTTCCATCTTTTAGTTCAGGTTCCATGGCACATTTTCTAAATGCTTTAAAAATAGCAAAATTTTCAGGATCAAAACCCAATAATTTAATTAAATAATCATTTTCAATTTTGTGAATTTTAGGTTCCATTTTAGGTGCAATTACCTTCTCAGTAGGGTATCTGATTTCTAGTTGCTCTATCTCTCCTCCTCTCTCAACTAAAGCGGCAGCTACAATATTCAGACATGCTTCAACAGCATCTCTATCTAGTCCTGTAACATCAATCAATACTTCAGTTGTATCGTCTGTAATGGTGGTTAATGCACCATTGATAATTGGTGGCATTGACACCACTTCATCAGCAGAATCAGTAATTAGTGGATATTTATCAAATTCTGTTAAAAGATGTGCATATTCAATTCCTTTAGGATGTTCTTTAAGAATTTCTTCTGGAGTCATTTCATAATCTTTTTGAAGAGGAACAAATGCAGGCTCATGAGGTGAACATATAGTATAGTGGAAAGGTGGTTTAAGTTTAGCTAGATCATGAATTCCAATAGACACTTTACTTCTTCTGCGTCCTAAAGTAACATGTAATTTTTCTTGAAGTTCCATTAAACACTTGATAGATGTATTGTCTAGTTTAATGCCTCTTACAATACCGCCTAAGATTTCAGGCCTAATTTTCAAAACCTCTTTAGATATTATTATATGAGTCGAAGGAGCTTTAGTTACATAATCTACTAGCCCCAGTTTTTGTTCTGAAAAAGCTCTAATGGCTCTTGCTACACCTTCAGTAGATAGTAGATCGGGCCTGTCTGGAAAAAATTCAACAATTGCTTCTTCGTCATTAATTTCATCAGGATCAGATCCAATTAGTGGAATAATTTTTGAGAAATCATCGGAACTAATTGGCTCTTTGAGCATTCGATTGAGGTCATTAAGTTCGATGTTGATTACAGGCATCTTAAACCCTTAATTAACGCCATTATAAGCCAATATCTCGACAATTACAATATTTACTACTTGTTACGCCTTCTTTCACGCTTTCTACGGCGCATCTTCTTCTTACGCCATTTCCATCGTTGTTTTCCGGCTTTTTTCCAAACTCGAGAGCTTCTCTTCATTATTAGGTTGGTCGCACTCGCACACCGTATATAAAATCAGACCTCTTTAATAATCTCTAATGTTTGGGCTTGGATTTTCAATTTTTTCCTTAACTTTTTTAATCAATTCAGGAAGATTAGAGCGTTCTATTGTTTTTACCCAAATTTTAACTTTTTTTATTTTGATATTATAATTGCATTTTATGCACTTCTTACTTTTTTGTTCCAAATCAATTCCGCAAACATTTTTGCATTTGGGACAAGATATAACTCCTAGCACATGTCATGTATTACATTAAAGTAAATAGAACTTTCACTAGAAAGTATTATGATGGTGGGTCTAATCGGATGTCAATGAAATATCCTGAATTTCCAGACGATGTAACTTATACACCGATTGGTGAAATATTAAGTAGTCGAGTCAAAGGCAATGTTAAATTAAGAGGATGGATATATCGAACACGTTCTTCAGGTAAGCTTGCTTTTGTAATTATTAGAGATTCTACAGGGATAATTCAATGTACCGTATCTAAGAACAATGTTGACAAATCTGATTTTGTTAATGCCGGAAAAGCATTGGTTGAGTCTTCAGTAGTTTTAGATGGTTTAGTTGTGGCTGATGAGAGAGCACCAGGTGGTTTTGAAATTCGGGCAACTAGCTTTAATGTGGTTCATTTTGCAGAGGCGTTTCCGATAACAAAGGATCAGAGCGATGAACATCTGTTGAATAATCGTCATTTGTGGTTACGTAGTCGAAATATGGTTTCAGCTCTTAAGATTCGTTCTACCGTTTTCAAGGCTTTTAGAGATTATTGGCAGAATTTAGATTATACTGAGATACAATCTCCTAGTTTTACAACCTCAGCTTGTGAAGGAGGTTCAACGTTATTCAATGTTCATTATGATGATGAAACTGAAAAATCCGGGCAGAAGTTCTATGCGCATCTTAGTCAATCCTGGCAATTATATGCCGAAGCTTCTATGTTTGGTTTAGAAAATATTTTTACAGTAGCACCTTCATTCAGGGCTGAAAAATCTCGTACTCGTCGTCATTTAACTGAATTTTGGCATGCGGAAGTAGAAGCTGCATGGACACATAATCATCAGATGATGGAATTCGAAGAAGGAATGATTGTTTATATAATTAAGAAAGTTTTAGAAGAGAATAGGTCTGAGTTAGAGCAATTGGGCCGTGACATTTCAGTCCTTGAAAATATTAAAGCTCCATTTGATAAAATGAAGTATGAAGAAGTTATTGATAAATTGAATTCAATGGGTTTTGATTTAGCATGGGGCGATGATTTTGGTTATAAGGAAGAGAAAGCACTTACCCAAAATTTGAAGTCTCCAGTTTACATAACTAACTTTCCAAGAGAAAAGGGATTCTATCACAGACCTGATCCAAGTGACCCTAAGTCTCTCGTTTGTCATGACTTATTAGCTCCGGAAGGTTATGGTGAAATAATTGGTGGAGGTGAGAGAGTTTGGTCTCCTGATGAGCTTGTAGAAAGAATTAGAGAAGAAGGTTTAGAGCCTGAATCTTATGGGTGGTATTTAGACATTAGAAAATTTGGTAGTGTTCCACATTCAGGTTTTGGTCTTGGGTTAGACCGAACAGTTAGTTGGATATGTGGTTCAGATCATATCAAGCATGTGATTCCATTCCCTCGTACAATGCGAAGGACTACTCCTTAATTTATTATTGTAGTCTTTTAATCAAATCTGCCTTTTTACCTGAAACAGATAATCCTTTTTCCTTGAGGATATCTTTCAATTTGGCAACAGTCATAGATGAATAATTCGGAGTCTCATCCTCGGCTATTCTTGGTTCTTCATCTTTAGAATCGGGAATTCCATCGCCGTCAATATCTCCTTCACCGCCTTCTTCCATTGGTCCCTCCACTTTATCCTCTGCAGGCCCCACTCCTCCAAATTTTTCTAATGATCGTCCAGCTCTTCTACGAACATGTGGATCATTGTCTGCAAGTCCTTTGACTAAAGCTTCACGAGCTTCACTCGATCCTGCAAATCTGGCCAAACCTTTAGCAGCTTGCCAGCGAGTATATTTGTCATCATCATCCATTCCTCGGATTAAATATGGTAAAACAGACATTCGCCCGGTTCTACCAATGGCATCCATTACAGTTCTTCTCGCAAAAAAATCTCCATCTTTAAGGCCGATGTTGATAAGAGGTTCAAGCCCCTTTTCAGTCATGCTTTGAAATAAATCCATTGCAGCCTTGTTAACAAAAGAGGCACTACTGCCCACGTCAGATTTACCATAAAGTTGAATCCATCTTACAAGTTCTGAAGATATTGCTCTTTCATGTGCCGGTAGCATTCCTTTTAGATTATTCAAGGCCTCATTTCTAGTCATAAAACGTTCATTGCCCAAATCAACAATCAAATCTTCTATTTTGCCAGACATTCCACTTTCTTTAGAGTCATTATCCATGGTTCTCTAATCACTAGCTACTAACACTATTTAATATTTAAACATGTCCTATAGGATATACAGTTAACATGGTTACAAAGATAATTTCACATAGAGGCCGTACATCGAAAAATAGTGAAGATAATACACTTCAAGCGATTAATGATGTAATTAATCTAAGCATAGATATGGTTGAAGTAGATATTAGAAAAACAAAAGATTCCCAAATTATCTGCTTTCACGATCCTACATTAAATGGAGTTCTTTTGAAGGACATGGATTATTCTGAAATAATAGAAATTAATCCAAATATACCTACATTAGAACAAGTTCTTTGGACATCTAAGGATAGGATTGAAATGGATTTTGAATTTAAAGAGTCTGGATATGAAAAAGAGATTATTTCCATAATATTAGACTATTTCGAGTACAATGATTTTATTGTTACATCTTTCAATATAGATGTTGTTAGAAAAGTTAAAGAGATAGATGATAAAATCAAAGTAGGAATGCTTCTTGGTTCCGAAGTTAGTCCTACTCAACTCTTAGAAGTTATCTATGAATCCCTATTTCTTTACAATTTTAAGACAAGTGGTGCTGATTTTATATCGCCATATTATAAGATTTATGAAGCAGGTTGGATCAATAGATTTGTAAGAAAGAAAATCCCTATACTGGTTTGGACAGTTAATGACCAAGACTTATTGAAGACACTTATTCATCAAGAGATATATTCGGTAGTAACAGACATACCCGAAATAGCACTGAAAATTAGGAAATCTATATACAATGATGAAATTAAATGAAATAGAAAAATTTGCCCCATTTTGTTTATCTTGTCTTGGTAGAGCTTTTGGTAAAATAGGTTTTGGCTTGGATAATCGTGAAAGAGGTATAGAAATCCTTAATCAGTTAGAAATTAAGGAAGATAATGAATTACAAGACTTATTAATATCAGAGGAATCAGATTGTACAATTTGTGAAGGCTTGATCTCAGAAATTCCTAATTTTAGGGAGTTAGTTCTCGAATCTTTTTCAGATTTTTCAATTTCGAGTTTTAAGATAGGTACAATTGTTGATAAAGACATTCTTAAGAAAGAAGTTGAATTTCAGTTATTATTTGGAGACGATTTAGGAGAGGCTCTTAAATCTCAATTAAATAGAGAAATAGGAATCAGTGTATACAAAAAAGCAAGGATTGAGACTTTGATGGATAATCCTGATGCAGTTGCTATAATAGATACAGGTTATGACGTTGTAAATTTAGAAATAAAGTCCTTATTTATCGAAGGCAACTATAACAAATACGATAGAACAGTCCCTCAAACACGTTGGCCATGTCATAGTTGTAAAGGGATTGGCTGTGGTAAATGTAATAATACAGGTCAATTATATCCGGACTCAGTTCAATCGTTGATTGCTAATCATTTTATAATTGCAAGTTCTTGTAGTGAAGATTTATTCCACGGTATGGGTAGAGAGGACATTGATGCAGCTATGCTTGGTAGCGGGCGTCCATTTGTCTTAGAACTTCGTATGCCTAAGAATAGAGATCTAGACCTTCTAGAAATTGAAAAGAAAGTTAATACTGAAAATAAAGGCCGGATTAAAGCTTCAAAATTCAAATTTGTAAAGAGACCTAGAGTGGCTGAATTAAAGAATACAGCCTGTGATAAAACTTATCGAGTGGATATCTCAATTTCAGATAAAATTTCAATCGAAAGCCTTAAGAAAGGTGCGCAGAGGTTGACGAGCACAGTTATCGAACAACGGACACCTACACGTGTTTCACACCGTCGAGCTGATCTGGTCCGCCCCCGTCTAGTTAATAGCGTAGATGTAGTCTCCTTTACAGATGGAATGGCAGAACTAGTGATTCGGGCTCAGCACGGTACTTACATACGTGAACTTGTTAGTGGTGATGACGGACGAACAGTCCCTAGTCTCACATCGTTGATTGATGCTAAATGCAAGGTTGAAGTTTTGGATGTCCTTAACTTACATCTTCAAGTAAAAGAGGAAAAAAATGACTAAACGATCCCAAGGTTTGAGAAGTGGTTCACGCCACAAGCTATCTCGCCCAGCAAGAGAGCGAGGCTTATCTCCGATTACACGTTCTCTGCAAACATTTAATGATGGAGATACCGTTAATGTAGTGATAGATCCTTCTTATCATAAAGGACAACCTCATCATCGTTTTCATGGTCTTACTGGTAAAGTTACAGGAAGTCAGGGCAAAGCATATGTGGTCCGTACCCGTGTAGGAAAAATGGACAAGGACTTAATAATCCGTCCAGAGCATTTAAGAAAGGCAAATTAAGGAGCTAAAATGGAAATAGAATCACAACCTGAACCAATCCCACTAGGAGACGTAAAGGAATTATTAGAAAAGGAATTAAGTGTTCGCGAGAATAGATTAAGATGTATTGAATGTGGTAACTTTCAAGCAGTTCCAGATATAGAACCAGTAGTTGAAAAACCATCTGAAGATGGTGATGAAGATTCAGAGGCTCCAGTAGGTCCCACTTGTGACTCATGTGGTTCAACAAGGCTAAACTTGATTGAGCAGATACAGTATGAACACAAATTAGCTTTAGATCATGTTCGTTTATTAGCCCAGAGTCTACCAAAAGAATCCAAAGAAATAATGGCTAAGGTTATTGAGTTAGAACATGTTGATGATTATTATGCTGCAAAAATTGCGGATATCTTACCGATGCATCCTGATGATGTGCGTTCGATTTTTGCACGTGAGCGTTTCTCATTAGGTAAAGAAGAAATAGAGTCTATAATTAGTGCCGTTAAGGAGACTAAGGGTGCATGATTTATGGAAGATTACGCGTATATTTTAGATGTATTGCCTGATGGAAGGCCAGACAGTAAAAGGCGTTTCCGAAGAGAACCAGTAGTTTATGGTTTAGGTATCGAGGAATTTAAGATATTTGATATGGAGCCTATAGCTGATGCAGTAATAAATATTGGTGATAGATGTTATATTGGCAAAGAAACTGAAGAAAGAACGCAGATAGATCATGTTAGAGCGCGAGTTGATTTTGTTGAATTAACTCATACAGCACAGTCTGAATTGGCCTTTGTTTTAGATGAAATAGTTAAAGAAAGTGAAGAAAAATTCATTCAATTTTACAATAATGCCGGACCTATTTCTCGTAGGTATCATTCACTTGAGTTAATTCCTGGTTTGGGTAAGAAAACAATGAATGTAATAGTCAGTAACAGACCATATAGTACATTTAAAGAAATGGAAGAAAAAATACCTAACTTTAGAAATCCGGAAAAATATATTTCACAAAGAATTGAAAATGAAATTAGAGAAACTGACCAAAAGTACCGGCTATTTGTCCGATAATTATACAGCGTAGGTATATTGTATTGCGCCAGCAATTCTCATTCGAACTTCAGCATCACCAGTTAATGAAATCTCGAATGTCCAATTTCCACTTGAACCACCCACAGTACCCATTTCATGCATATTAGTTCCTGGACTTAGTGTCTCTACGAGAATATCGGTTTCCAAGTGGTCTCTTAATACTATTTCACCACTACCTGAGCTTCCTATATTTGCATTTAAAAAGTATATGATATAATCCCAATCTCCGTATCTATCATGCCCTTCGTTAATATAAATCGTATCATATACACTTACTTCGGGTCCAGTAAATTTTTCGTCATACAAATCTCCACCTCTGCAGAAATAGGCGTTCCCAGTGAAACCTTTTCCATAATTTGCTAGTTTCATTTCTAAAATAGTTTCACCATTTGAATCAGTAAAAGTAAAATTTGACAACCATCTTGCTTCTTTATCAAAGGTATAATCAATCCGAGCGCCATCTGAACTAGTAGCAACCATGTTTGCTCTGTTTTCTTGTACTTCTGTAACTATGGTATTAAATTGTTCTTTGCCGTATAATCCAAAGGTCCATCCTTTATCCTTTTCTAATGGAAAATCCAACAATAATTGTGGTATATTCTTTTCATATATTGCAAAATTTGACATTTGGACGCGCCCTATAGCTGGATTATAATTTAGAACAGCGTGTCTTTTTGCATCTTCAAGTGAACCAGTACCAATGTAATAGTCGGTATCATCGTCATCAATTGAAACAACCATTGTGGTTGAAATTTCAAGTCCCGGAGTTCTAATGCTATATTCCCAGAAATCTCCTTTTGTCCATATTGGTGAAGTAATAGGTGTTGAATTTTCATCAGTTGAAAATAATCTATTGCCTATACATCCGCCAAGTGTTGTTCCCAAGAGAATAGCAACGAATGCAATGGAAATTATTTTCTTCATATTTTCTCTAAAAAGGCTAGATAATTATAGTTCACTGTGTCCTTTCAACTCTAAATATTGTCTTCCCTCTGAAACAGTATAAAATGATCCTGTAACGAGAGTTTTTTGTTCTTTAACGTTATTCATAGCTTCTTTCACATTATCATATTCAGAACAACTATAGCTCATACTTTTAGCTATTCTATATAATTCCTGTGATGAATTACTTCTTGATATGGGTAAGTTACAAACCATTATGTTTGCCTTTATTGGCAATATCTTTAATATATTTTTTGCATTCTTATCACTTAATATTCCTATAATTATATGTTCATAGTCACTGTCCTTCTCTATCAAATAGCTCATAGCTTGTTCATTATGTGCTACATCTAGAGTGAAGTTCTTAAATTTTTCAAATCTTCCCGGAATTGATATAATTTCAATCGGGGCCTTAATTTCCAATTTTTGAAAAACAAGATTTATCCACTCTTCAATATTTTTACTATAATCCAAGCTTTGACATTTAGGAATGTGTTGGTGATATTCTTTTTCCCATCCTGTTATTAATAGTGTTCTTTCTCTTATAATTTTAGCCTTTGTCATTGCAATTTCTTCTATAGTATGTCCTAAGTAATCTACATGATCAATTCCGAGTGTAGTTAGAATGGCAATTTCAGGATTTCCTATGTTAACAGCATCCCATTCACCTCCAAGTCCAATCTCCATGATTGCATAATCAACTTTATTATCATTAAAATACGAATAAGCTAATGCAGTTAATATTTCAAAATATGTGGCACCTATACTGTGTTCTTCATCAATATGTTTCAAGTTGAAGATAGCTTTAGTAAATTCATCGATGGTAATTTCTTTATTTCCAATTCTTATTCTTTCTCTTATAGAATGCAGATGAGGTGATGTGAAGCAACCCGTTCTCACTCCTACTTTACTTAGGTTATAATTTAGATTATGACATGTACTCCCTTTAGCATTTGTTCCACCGACCATTATAATTTTTAGTCGATTCTGGGGGTTATCTAGGCAATCCATTAATTTGGTGATTCGTGTTAGTCCGGGGATTATCTTATTTTGGTTTAATGAGTCTATCCACTGTATGGCTTTGAAGTATTCTTTTTCACGACCATTCATATTTAAAAGATTATTCTATTGATTCCCACTCTACGGTGTCTGGTGTTAATATCCCTTGATCGTTTAAAACATTTCTAAAAGTATCTGGAGAAACTCCTGCAATCTCAGCTCCTTTAGTCAAAGTTGCTTTACCTTTTTTGTATATTTCTACTGCAGATGCATATCGCAAGTGATTCTTCTTTTCCATCAAAAAACGTAAGGCTTCTTTTACCACATCAGATCTGCTGCTGTAGTGTCCAGAATCGACGAGAGCTTCGATTTGGAGAAGTAAGATTGGCGGTAAAGAATAAGAGCTGCTCATGTAGCAACTATTAGCAACTATTATTAATAATTATTCACTAAGCTTTATAACCTGCGCTCGGGTGAAAAGTTCTGGAAATAGCAATGAGCTTAAACCAAACCAATTGGCTAGCAATCGCCTTGACCTTCGTCTTGGCCGGTTTATTTTTTGTTTTGATATCAGGTGGTGCTGAGGCTGTAGATTATAAGCACCAAATATCATTATCGCCTTCAACACAGGAAGGGGAACCTGAAGAAACATTAACATATACGGTAACAATAGAAAATCAAGGAACGAATGATGATACTTACCATTTAGGTATAGCTTCTACAGTACCTACTGGATGGTCAATGTATGTTCTTCCAGCTCAGATTAGTATAAATGATGATACTACAAGTACAGTAACATTATATGTTGAAATAGGAAATAGAACGAATGCAGCAGGTGGTGTTACCAAGCAATTATCAGTTTACTGTCAATCAGCAGGTGAGTCTAGTAATAATGAAACAGCAGCAGGTAGTGCTAAAGTAGCAAAAATATATGGAACTTCACTTTCTTCAGGTAGTACTCAAATCAGTGTCGATCCAAATAATGCAGCAACATTTTCGATAACTGTTATAAATGATAAAGGTAATACTGAGGATACAATTACCTTTTCACAAACTTCTACAGGAACAGATGATTGGTCATTTACTTTACCTGGATCCATTAGTTTAGATGCCGATGAGTCTTCTACTGTTTCTTTCAGTATTACTCCCGATATTGAAGCACTAGCTGGCTTAAAGAGTATTAATTTCTTTGCGAATTCAGAAGATGATGAAACTTCGTATTCAATTTCAGTTACAGTTCGGGTTAATCAATTACCTGCTCTTGAAGTTACCAAAGTAGGTTCAAGTGCTCAAGATATTGAATCTGGCAAACGGGTTTATTATTCATTTTTGGTAACAAATAAGGGTAATGCCGTAGATAGTTTTGATATTACAGTGATTACTGATGGAATACCAGATGGTTGGGAAGCTTCATTGGATAATGATGAAGTTAGCAGTCTTGGTGTTGGTCAAAGTATTAATTTGACCGATGTTTTAGTTGTTAAAGCACCTTCAAATGCAGCAGCAGATGTTGTTGCCACTATCCAAGTTAAAGTATCTTCTCAGGAGAATACTTCAGTTTCAAAGACCTTTACTTCTCGTTCAACAGTATTACAAAAATTCGATCCAAAAATCACTATTGTAGGAGGTGACACCCAATCTTCCAATCCAGATATTGAAGTGACATATAATCTTAAAATAGAAAATCAAGGTAATGGTGAAGATGAAATTTCATTATCTTTGACTGGTTCTAATTCAACATGGGGTACTTTAGGAGAATCATCCTTTACACTTGCAGCTGGCGCTAATACAACGACTACTCTAAGAGTTACAGCTCCTGAAGATACAACTGCACAAAATGGATATAAAGTAACCATTAAAGCAACATCAGAAGATGCGACTACAATTAAGAATAGAGATGTTTTCCTTAATGTTAACCAAGTTTATGAAGTATCAGTTTCTGTATCTGGTGATACTACCCAATCTGGAGATCCAGGTGATACATTAAGCTATTCAATTACAGTAAAGAATAAAGGTAATTCAGACGATACAGTTACATTATCTCTTGAAGGAGCGATGTCTTCTTGGGGTTCAATTGTTGAAGATGTAGATTTAGAGCAAGGTCAAAGTATGACAGTTAATTTGACTGTGAACATAGATGAAGATGCAGTAGTTGGCGATAACGTAATAACAGTTAATGGAACTTCTGAAGATTCTTTCACAGCTTATGATACTAGTTCAGTAACGGTTTCTGTAAACAAGCAATACAAAGTAGATATAATTGTATCTTCTCAATCTGGAGATTCTGGTTCGGAATTAATTTATCCTATGAGAGTACAAAATAAAGGAACAGGTACTGATTCTTTCAAACTTTTAATAAATGATTATCCTGCAAATTGGATAGTTCAGCTAGAGTCAGAGTATGTTGAAGAAGTGTCAGCAGGTGGGGAGAAGACAATTAATGTAACAATTACAGTGCCTTCAGGTGAACAAAACCAAGCTTTTACTACAAATATTACGGCATCATCATTGGGTGCTTCAGATGAGAATCCACCTAAATGGGTTAACACAACGGTAGCCGTTACTACTATTGTTAATCAAGAATATTGGATAGATTTATCAGTCGAATCCAGTACAATTGATGCAATTATTGGGACTCCTGTATTAGTTACTATAACTGTTGATAATTTAGGTACTGGTGACGATATTGTTGCTTTATCATCTACAGCCCCAGACGGCTGGACAGGTTTAGAATTTAATACATCTTTCTTAAATGTTATTGAAGATTCTTCTGGTTTAGTAGGCTTATCAATTACAGTTCCCGAAGGAACAAATAAGGGAGATTATGCCGTTAATGTATCTGGTGTATCAAATTGTGATACCTGTGCAAATGGCACTAAATCCCAAGATTCCTTAACTTTAACTATTAAAGTTGAGCTTTCCAGAGGGGTGGAGATTAACGCAGATGTAACGGCTATTGAAAAGATTCCAGGTTCTAGCGCTATTTTTAATGTTGATGTAAAGAATATAGGAGATGGTACGGATACAATTTTAATATCTATACTTGATGACAATCTTAATTGGGTAACTGCAGAACCTGCAGAAGTTGAATTAGCAAAGGATGCTACTGCAACCATTACTATAACGTGCACATTACCTGAGTATGATTTAGACAATTTATCAGCTCAAGAAAGAAACGCACTTGAAGACTCATCCGCTGAGTATGAATTTCAGGTTAAGGCAAAGTCTTCTGGTGATTTAGCTCAAAGTGCAATTACTTCATTAATTACAGAAATAGGTCAAATTTATGGAGCTAGTCTTTCAGTGGTTGGCAGTGATTCAATTATAACTTATCCTTCAACAGAAGATACTACTAATGACCGCAGAGAGAAATTCACTCTCAAGTTAATCAACACAGGTAATAGAAATGATGTTGTGAATATAGAGACGGTAGCTACATCTTATCCTGATGAGTGGCTAGTTTCAATATTTACTTCATCCAGTTGTTCATCTGGTGTTTTTTCAGGCAGTATAGGTGCAGGTGAATCAAAATACCTTTATCTATGTATAACTCCAGATATTGATTCTGAGGCTGGTAATTATACTATAATAACTGAAGCATCAGCAGGTAGTGGTGCAGAACCTGCAGTTCAGGCATCTACAATTTTAGATGTAAGAGATCCAATAAGATTGGTTACACTTGAAGTAGCAAATGGTGAAGAGGAAGTTACTTTATCACCCGAATTAGGAAATGAGGAAAAGAATACAGCACGTTTCAAGATTACTGTAACGAATACAGGTTCACATGACGATAAATTTACAGCTGAGTTAGATAATGTTCTTGGAACTGGGTGGGAATCTGATTTCTTTATAAAGAATTCAGGTAATCCTGGTTCTTCAAATGATAAATGGTCTTCGTCAGGTCAAGAGTTAGAAACTGGTCAAAGTAAGTCTCTATGGTTTATTGCAGAAGTAGATGCAGATGAGGTAGATGAAGGAAATTATACAATGTCTATCACTGTAATAAATGTTGAAGAGGAAACTCAAAGCACGACTTCAGTAATAATCAATATTGCAGCACCAAAGAGAGATATGACTGCAACAGCTATTGATGAATACAAAGAAATATATCCAGATTATGGGGGGAGTTCTTCACAGAATAGTGTAAAATTTAAGATTAAATTAGATAATACTGGAACTAATCCCGATATATTTATACCTGAAATAATATCTACACTTGAAATTGATTGGGCGGTTACTTTTTGGCAGGACAGTTCTAAAACACAAACTTGGTCTACAACATCTGGTTTATCTATAGATGATGGGGAGTTAGATGATCTTTGGGTATTTGTTGAGGTTGCAGACACAGCAGATGAAGGTAATTATACAATTAAAATATCTATAAGAGACGAAGAGGATGATACTAACGCTCGTGAGGATATAACATTGATAGTAGTAGTTCAAAGACCTGAGCTTATAATCACACAATCAGATATATCTTTGAAAATAGATGGTGAAGTTGGCGGTTCATCACAAGTTCAAGATGGAGATACAGTAGTTATTTTAGTCGATGTTCAAAATATGGGCTCAGCCGATGCCGATGCTGTTCGTGTTGAGATTTACTTCTATCCTAAACAGGCACCGACTGATAATGAAGTAGCAACTAGTGAAGATTGGCTTGGTTTTGAATTCGATGAAGGTGAGAATACATGGATTTATTCATTGTATGATAAAACAACAAATATTAAATCACAAAGTCAAAAGACTATCGCATCTGATGATTGGTTGATTAAAGGTGGTGAATGGTATGTTGAAGTTCGTGCAGATTTTGATGAGAATGATGACAATGGAGAAATATTGGAACCTAATGAAAACAATAATGATGCTCGATATTTAGAATTATTACGTGTAAAACCAGATTTAGTTATTGATTCCATGCGTATTGATAGTAAGTATGCTGGAAATCCAGCCAGTAGTGTACCTAACATAGACGATATAGTAACATTCACTGTTACTGTAAATAATACCGGTGCAGCAGATGTTGATGGCGCTAGACTCTATATTACTGCAGATAGTAGTGAAGATAATGAAGTTCTAAAGGACCGTACTAACAAAGAATATGTAAATTTTGATATTGATGCAGGAGACACAAAAGATGTTCGTTTCCGTTGGAAAGCAATTGAAGAAGAATGGACTACTTTCAGAGCTGAGATAAATCCAGTTTGCGATGATTTCAGCATCTTTGAATGTGAAACTGCTGGAGATGGTTTTTCAACTGATACAGGACATATGTTTGATGAGTTAGGACGTTATGCAGATAATGAGTATCCACGTTCTGGAGTTTTTGAACAAGGTGGTTCAGAGGTAGCGTTTGAAATATTACCTGATTTTATTATAAAGAAAGTATCGATGGATCCTCGTAATCCAGAGGTTGGTGAAATTGTTGAAATTACAGTTACGATAGAAAATATAGGAAATTCTGATTGGGAAATAAGTGCTAATCCACTTCAAGTTATTTTTGAAGATGGAACAGGTACCGAACTAACTACCCAAGTTGGTGAATCTATCAATAAAGGAGACACTAGTGAAGTTAAATTTTCTTGGACCGTTCCTAAAGAAGATAATAAAGATGAACTTGATTTAACTTATACTATTGATGCCGGTAGTGGTAATTTTGAAATTAAACAATGTAATTCTTGTGATGAGAGTACCTCTGGTGGAACTGATAATGATGAATTACAAGGAACTTTAATATTAGTATTACCTGCAGTTTTAGGTGAGATTGAATTCATTTCAGATTTAACTGAAAGAGAATTGATTAAGGGAGTACCATTACTCTGGCCTGTCTTGATAGGTATTGGACTGGTATTTGCAATGATTGCAGTCCCATTATTAAAGAGAAGACGTGGAAGCAGTAAACGTCCTACTTCTAGTGACGACAAAGAATCTTCAGATGATGCCGGAGAAGAAGATGTAGCTCCAGTTGCAGCGCCTTCAAAAATAGGAGTTGTAATAGTATCTTCAGTAGATGGTAAGACAGCAAATGTCAAGGTACCTTCCAATATGCCCGTTAACAAGTTGCTACAGAATTGTATAGATAAATTTGGGTTACCACATGCAAACTTTGCAGTTATGCTTAATGGAGCACCAGTAGATGTTAATTTATCTTTATCAGATGCCGGTTTGACAGATAGTTGTCAAATAGACTTAGTACCTCTAGAGTGATTTAAGTAAATGCTTGATGCATTAGTAATCGGGGCTGGACCAAGTGGTTCACGGACAGCTTGGAATTTAGCCAAGGCCGGTTATTCTACGACTATAGTTGAAGAGCATGAAATAGTTGGAGAACCTTGTCAATGTGCCGGATTAATAACTCCACGGACATTTGAGTATCTAGGATATAGGCGCCCAGTTTCTCAAGAAATGAATGGTGCTCGATTATGGGGACCTAAAGAGTCATTTTTGAATTTCCAGGCTAATGAGACTAAAGCGTTAGTAATTGATAGACCTGATCTAGACCGATCAATAGCTGAAAAAGCTACAGATTATGGTGCAGATTTAAAATCAAGCCATAGATATCTAGGTCATAGAAAATCATCTAACGGATTAATAGCAACGATTCAAACTAAAAGTGGAAAAATAGAGCTTGAAACTAAGATGTTGATTGGCTCAGATGGCCCAGCATCTAGAGTTGCTAGAGATGCTGGCCTTAGTAGTAAAAGAGAAGTTTTAGCGGCCTTTGGCGCAGATGTAGAGGGGTATCAAGGAATAGATAATCATGTTGACTTGTTTGTAGGTTCTAAATTGGCTCCACGTTTCTTTGGTTGGGGCATTCCAACAGGTCCAAATACTGGTCGTATAGGAATGGCTACAGTCCTGCCAAATCGGCCTAAAAACTTCTTTAGAGATTATTTCCACAAAGGAGCACCTTCGAAATTATTAGGTGGTGCTAAAATTATTAATCGTGTAAGTGGTCTTATTCCATTTGGGACTCGGGAGCCTAGTTATGCCGATAACGTCCTATTGACGGGTGATGCCGCAGGTATGGCTAAACCAACTTCAGGTGGTGGAATTTATTCAGGTTTGATTTCAGCTGATGCGGCATCTGAAGTTATTGTAGCAGCTCATGAAAAAGAAAACTTTGACTCTAAGACTTTGAAACCTTATCAAGATTTATTAAAGGAGCGTATTGGTGGTGAGTTATCAAAAGGTTACCATTTACGGAGGGCTTTTTTGAGTCTTAATGATGATCAATTAGCTGAAATTATTTCAATACTTGGTGAACCTAAAGTTAAGAGTGCTATAGAAAAAACAGGAGATTTGGATTATGCCTCTCTAGCTGCGTTTTCGGTACTTAAAGCGCAACCTAAACTGATTAAGTTTGCCCCTTTGCTTTTGAAGCCATTTATTTAATTCAGGATAATTCCCTTCTTCTTCAAGATAAAAAATTACAGAAAGACCAGCAAAAAGTATTGTTAAGCTAATAAGTCCATACAATGGCCATTTTGGTATTGGTTTTTTTACTCCAAAAGAAGAGTCAGGTATAATTCCATCTACGTCTAATATAGTTAAATTGATATTCCCTGGTGAATCCGAAGGAACGTTGTTTTTGTTGGTAGCATCCTCCCATTCATTCATATTCCAGTGTCCACGGGATTGCATTTGGCGTTCAGTTTCATTATGCCGAAAATCCATCTCGAATCTAACGAAATAAGTTCCTTCTTTTGTATCATCATTAGTTATGATTTCAAATTCTAAAGTTATAGTTTCATTTGATTGAATTACCTCTATTTCAAAGGTGGCACTTTTAAAATCCGTGGTTTTAAGACTATTCTCTTCTTTAACTATATTGGAGCTCCAAACTGTATTTTGGATATATGGTCTTTCAGAGCTTGGAATTAGATCTAAATCTTCAGATTCATCGATATCTGCTCGATGATAAATCTCTGCAATAATAGTGATGTCTTCTAAACTTTCATTGTATCTATTTAATATGTCTAAAGAAAATTTTCCACTTTGTCCTGGTTCCAGTTGTGGAGTGCTAAAATTATGAAAATCAGGAATTTTACCAGGATTACTAACGTACATATCAAGTTCACTATGTGCTAGAGGTAGTGAAAGAATGATGGCCGCAATAATTACTCCTAAAAGGCGTTTCATTATTATGTCAAATAAGACTCCCTTTAAAACAAATATCACTCTAAATTACTGGGCGGTTGGATTTATATGGACTTTTCTTTGGAACTGCATGCGCATATTTGGTGTTGTGTCTGTATTTTTCTTTTTGACAATTGTATTTCTAACTTTTAATGCCTCTTCTGAAGTGCATAAATTTGATAATTTAACTGTAGCTGAAGAAGAGACTCGAACTTTCACAGATGATCAGATTTGGGTTCAAGGAGATATTCTAATTGACGGTGAAATAACATTTGAAAATTGTAGTTTGAATATTAACAGAACATTGGATCTTACTACTTCTGAAATAAGGATTAAGCCCGGCGGTCAATTAAATTTATTTAATACAACAATTAGCACAATGGAAGTCAGTAGTAATACTGGAATAGATAATGAATCTATTATTTCACCTTATACTTTAGTTTTAAATGAAAGTAGTCTCTCTATATACAATTCAAGAATTTATTACGGAATGATTTGGCTAGTAAAGGGAGATGTAGAAATTACAGGATTAGTTCTTGATGGCTTTAATATGATTAATTATGGCATTTTTTCTGAAAATACTACTTTGAAAGCTTCGAGTGTGTCTATTAGGAATTATACACAAGGTTTACGGTCTATTGGAGCAACTCCTGATTTAGAGTTTATATTTTATTATAATTGTAGTACACAAATGACACAAGAATGGTGGCTTACTTTTTCACCATTTGATAATTCTACTGGACTTCCTATTTCTGGTTTTGAAGTAAGACAATGGGAAAATGAACGTATGATTGGGACTTGGAATTGGGCTAAAGAGTATGAAATCGACTCTTTTGGTCAGAAAATAAATCATACTACCCAACTTTCATTTTATCTCAATCTTTATTTTGGCTATATTGATAAATCTTGGGAAGGCAGGATATTTGAAAATACAGACTTAATACAAAATTTCAACTTAAACCATACTTTGATTAGTTTAGATTATCCAATAATTTTTGTAGATAATGAAGTTTTAGAAATGGGTCAGAAAGCTCCAAAATGGTCTAATGTTAATTTTAGTGTCATAGTTAATAATCCAACAGATATAAATTTTTATAATATCAATTTAAATCTTTTAATAAATGGTAATTTAGGTTATTCTACGACTGTTATTTTATTAAATTCCAATGATTCACAAAGAACAAATGTATCTTGGACTGCATCTGTAGAAGGCCCTATGTCTTTCGGGGTTAGGGTTGTTGTTATTGATTACTCTGGAGATTCAACGGATTATACAATTTCAGTGTACCGTTTTTTACAAGTTGAATCTAGTTCAGATTCAACGGGCCAATCTTCAGGGTCTTGGACTGCGTTACTAGCTATATTTGTCTTAATGGGTTTATGTTGTTATATAATCTATACTGGTATGGAAGAAGAAACACTTACGTCTAGTTCTAAGGAAATTATCTCAGAAGATGAAGATTTGAGAGAAATTGCGATATCTGAAGAAATAGGCGATGAGAAAGACCTTGAGTAAAATTGCAATAGGCATTGAATCTACGGCACATACAGCCGGAGTTGGTTTGATTACTTCTGAAGGTAAAATACTTTCTAATCAGAGAGCGCTTTATGTTCCTAAAGAAGGAGGAATACATCCTAGGGAGGCTGCTAATCATCATTCTGAAAAATTACCTGATTTGTTTAAATCAGCTCTTGAAGAGGCGAAATTAACACCAACCGATATCTCTCTTGTGTCTTATGCAAGAGGTCCCGGTCTTGGACCTTGCTTGAGAACTGGTGCTACAGCTGCGCGGGCTTTTGCATATTATCATGATATCCCACTTTTAGGTGTTAATCATTGTGTTGCTCATTTAGAAATAGGTATTCTTGAAGGTGCAACGGATCCTGTTTTACTTTATCTTTCAGGTGCAAATACACAGGTAATAGCCTATGCAGCAGGGCGTTACAGAGTATTTGGAGAAACAATAGATATAGGTATAGGAAATGGTTTGGATAAATTTGCTAGAGAGGTAGGGATGGGGTTCCCAGGAGGTCCTAAACTTGAGAAAATAGCTGAAGGTGATGTTCTTTTAGATTTACCTTATTCTGTAAAGGGTATGGATTTAGCATTTTCAGGTTTAATGACTGCTGCTAAACAAAAATTAGATTCAGGGCATTCTCTTGCTAGTGTAGCGTATTCAATTCAAGAGACTGCATTCGCAATGTCTTGTGAAGTTTCTGAGAGGGCTTTAGCCCATACTGGGAAAAAAGAATTAGTATTAGGTGGGGGTGTGGCCTGTAATTCCCGTCTTAGAGAAATGGCCGATATTATGACAAAAGAGCGTGGAGTCAAGTGTTTTGTTCCAGAACGAGCACTTTGTGTTGATAACGGAGTCATGATTGCATGGTTAGGTCTTCAAATGATGGGTGCCGATTATAATATAACTGAAAAAGATAATGAGGTTGACCAAAAGTATCGAACCGATATGGTGGAAGTTACATGGAGATAAAATATAGAGGAGCTGAGGCAATTGTGGAAACAGGGCAATGGCTTGGTCGGAAAGTTATTTTTAAGACTCGAAATAAACGTGGATATAGACATCCTATTCTCGAGAAAAGGCTGGTTAAAGAAAGATTACGTAGCGAGTCTCGTATTATTGAACGTTTGATTTCTCATGGTGTAAATGTTCCTGCAATATATGGTGTTGATATTTCGAATAATTGTATAATTATGGAATTTATAGATGGAATAACTCTAGAAAAGGCCTTAAGAGGTAATGATTTTGAACAATATTTAGCTCAAACTGCTAAATTATTATCTTTACTTCATTCGCTTACTGTAGTTCACGGAGATCCAACCACTAGTAATTTTATGGTTACAGATAGTGTTTATGTTATCGATTTTGGATTATCCACAGTATCAGATGACAATGAGGCTAGAGCTTCAGATTTACGAGTATTTTTGGAATCTTTAGATTCTCATCATTCAGAGATTTCAGGTAGAGATATATTTTTGTCTTATTACTCTGAATGGAGTAGTTCAGCTTTAGTTCTTGAAGCATTAAAAGTATTAGAATTAAGAGGGAGATACAATTTAATGAGAGGTTAGGGTCATCATAATAATCCCCCCATTACTAACAAAATAGAAATAAAGGTATAAAATATAAATGAAGAAATTTACACTAGTTATATTATTCGTTGCAATATTATTCAGTTTTTCTAGTGCTAACGCTGAAAAGGAGCCATTATGGACATATCCTTCTGAAGATGGTTTCACTGATGTTTCAATTTCTGAGGATTCCAGAAACATATCTGCCACTTATGGGAAAAGTGTTTCTTTATGGTTAAATCACACTTCCACGCCTTATAATACTAAAACAGTAGGTACAGGTATAACTTCAATGGATATGTCTTCAAGTGGAAAATATGTAGCTATAGCTGAAGCGAGTGATGCAACATTAACTCTTTACAAGGAGGGAACAAAAGAATGGGATAAATCAGATTTCATTTTAAGTATTAATGATGTAGATATAACTTCAGATGGAACCCATATCGGAGTAATTGATTATCATAATATTTATTATTTTACTAGGTCATCAAGCGATAAGATATGGTCTGATAATTTAGGTAGTGAAATTACGAGTTCAGTCGCAATTTCTTCGAATTCTGAATATCTTGCTGCAGGAACAGAGGATGGAAATGTTTATCTTTATAACACTTCATCTTCAACTTATGTATGGTATTATTCAGGGACTTTAGATGGAAAGATAATGGACTTAGATTTTTCTGAAGATAGTAATTATTTAGTTGTGGGTACTGAAAATGGTAAAGTTTATATTTTCACAGCTTCAAATGGAGATATAGAAATGGAGTATGTTAAACCCGCTAATCTGCCATATAAGGTAACTTGCGTATCAGGAAGTTCAAATTCAAATTATTATGCTTTTGGGACTGATCAAGGTTTGGTTACAGTTCTTAATTTAAGTGCTTATTCTTCAGATTGGGAAAAAGATATTGGAGGAGTGATTAGTGGGCTTGATTTTAATGGTAAAGCTACCTATTTAGTTGCCAGTTCAACAAATAAGAACTTGCTTTTGACTAATGTAACTAATGGGGATGAGGTATGGAGGACGACTGCACTTGGCAGTATTACAAGCGTATCTATGTCATATAGAGGTGAAAATATACTAGTAGGTACTTCTATCGGTTTAGATTTATATTACGAGCAGCAGTTAGATAATCAAGCACCAGTCGCCCTAATTGAATCAGTAAGTCCAACTACAGCTTTACCAGGTACTCTGATTACTATGAATGGCTCAGCATTGGATTCAGATGGTTTTATTGTAGATTATATGTGGAACTCAAGTATTGATGGCTATCTATCAAATTTATCAAACTTCACGATTTCTAATTTATCAACAGGTTATCATGTCATCACATTTAAAGTTAAAGATGATGAGGGTCGATGGAGTAGTACTGTGTTTGTAAATATTGGTGTAGGAGATTTTCCAGAAGCTACGATAGATTCGATAAGTGGTTGTGCAAATTTTGAGAACTGTATAATTAGTGAAGGAATTGGTATTGATTTTGTAGGTTCAGCAGTTTCTGAAGCTTCAGAAGACAGCGAGGTTGTGGGTTATCAATGGGTGTCAAATTTTAGTGGTAATGAAACCGTGATTTCTGAATCAGCTTTATTTACGATTTCATCCTTAGAGCGTGGTTCTCATAAAATAACTTTTAGAGCAATAAATGACATTGGTTTTTGGTCTTCCAATATAACTATAAATATTAGAATTAATGGAGTACCTATATTGAATAATGTACATGTGGATCCAAATCCAGTTATTGCAGGTTCTAGTGTTTTATTGATAGGCAATGCAGATGATCCTGATGGAGATTCTTTGCAGTATCTTTGGACTACAAACGCCTTAAAGTTTGTAGATAAACAAACATCATATGAAAGTTCTGATAATGTAGCAAGTATAGTTACTTCAGATTTAGACATTGGTGAATATGAAGTGTACTTGCATGTTGTAGACTCTTTTGGAGCTACTAGTGAGTCTAGAACTATTACTATAGAAGTCCTTTCACCACCTTCAGTTTCCGCACTATGCAAAGACGAGGCAACACTTAATGAAGAATTAGTCTTCAATGCAATTGTTTCAGGTAAAATAGTAAAATATGAATGGGATTTTGATAGTTCTAATGGCGATATTGATTCTGTAGATTCAACAGGTTCAGTATTTGCTATTCATTCCTATAATTCCACACCCCCTAGTTCAGATTTTTTAGTAGTTCTAAGAGTAACTGCTGATAATGGCCTAACCAGTCGAGATACTTGCACTGTAACAATTATTGAAGATACCTCTTCAGTAACTCCAGAATCGTCATCAAAGGGGGGTCTTGGTTCGATTTCTGAAATAGCTAGTACTCCTGTTTTGATTGGTCTTGCTTTAATTGTAATTATAGGTGCAAGTGTTGGCTTATATATTTGGAATCGAGACAATCAAGATACTAGTTATGTACTCCCATCTAAGCCAAAGTCAATCTCAGGTTCTAAGTCCATGGATTCAGTGGTTCCTCTAGTTTCACGAGTTAAGCAAAAAAGAGTGATTAAAAGGAAAGTAGTAACTGAGACTATGACTATCGAATGTCCAGAGTGCTCTTCAAGAATGGATATTCCTAAAATCACAGGAACACAGCAAATTAAATGTTCAGATTGTGGTCTTGATGGTGAAATAGATCTTTAAAATAGTGTATATAGTTATTTTATAGGGAAACTTTCATAGGGGAGAGTAGTAAAAATGAAACGCGTAAAACTCATTAATGACCCTGCTGAATTGGTAGCACTTTTTAGGGCGGTAGATTCTGAAGGTCGAAGAAACGTATTAACGACTTTAGCTGAAGGTTGGACTATGATTAGTGATTTAGTCTCTAAGCATGGTGAAGAAGCCTATGGAGCAATAACTTATTTTGAAAAGTTTAAGTTAGTAGAATCACGTTGGGAAGTAAATAGTGAAACCGGCCGTCCAGAAAAAGGATATCGTACATTTTACAATGCGTTTCAGATTTCAACTTCATTAACTTTTGATGAAACTCAAGAACTATTGACGGTAGTACTAATGACTGAAAAGAAATTTAAGTCATTAGAAGCAAAAATAGTGAAATTAATAGGTTCCGAGGGTACTTTTGCAAATGATGTTGCTAGAGATTTAGGAGTTACTTCACTTACATTGAAAGGCTTAGTACGCCGTTCTGTTGAATTTGATTTTAAGGGGCATAATATTGTTCCATTGAAAGAGGAAGAATAATGAATGGTTTGGATATCGATGGAACACTACCTGGACAAGAGATAGAAGAAGATGAAGAACTAAGTGACGATATTCGTCGTGAAAATGAAGAAGTTAGTAGCACATCTAAATCTTTAGGCAACTGGGATGGTGATGAGCATGAATTGAGAGAAGAAGAATCGCTTAGAGGTTGGTTGTATCTTGTTGCAGGTGCAGGCTATGGAACTTTAGTTGTTTATCTTATTTTGGTTATTCAGCAAGGAATGAATATTCCTATATTAAGTTCCGGAGAGGTAATTTCTAATAAATCTGGTGCTTTATCGACTGCACTTTTAATTTCAGCCATGGTCTATGTTACGATATGGTTTTTCATGTCTGGCAAGGATCACTCCTTTTTTACAGAAGATCCAGATAAAGCAAAGTTTTATGCAGGTATTATTGGTCTTGCATCATTAGTAATTATTGCAATAAGTTGGGAAGATTTTCAAAGAGAAATGATAGTTTCAGCTATTTTGACATCAATTTCAACTTGGTCTTATATACGTTCAGCTCAAATGAAAGGTTAATAATTTTGTCTAGTGTCTCCACATAGGTAAGACAGATTCATACCCTACTAATGGTACTCCAGTTATGGCTGCAGTATTCTGATCATTAGTCCTTAGATGTTCAGGCCCCAAATCAGATAGATTACCAACACCTAAAGATCCGACTGTGTTTGCTAGTTTAGTTCCAAATTCTTTTAAATCCTTATTTGAACAATTATTTTCTAAAAACATACCTGAGGCTCCTAAAGATATAATTTTTGTAATATTTTCAGAATCCAATGAATCGCATGTAGCTAAAATGATTAAATTATTCTTAATTTTTCTTGTGGCCGTTATTGTAGCTTCCAACGGCATATTGTTGCTCATCAGAATAGCTCCATCTGCTCCTGATTTAGAAATCATTTCTAAATCATTCTCTACTTCACCCGCATTAAGTTTTACCATAATGGGTATTCTCTTTGCGGTACTCTGTCTGATTAATTCTACAACAAACGCTAAATCAGTAGATCGTTGCATATCCAATCTTCTACTTATTTCAGTCTGATTCAGATTAATTATAGCCATATTTGCAGAATCCAAATTTGAAGGAGATGCTTGGTTAATTCCCCAATCAGCATAGATTGGTGCATTATCACCATTCCATAGTAATGGAATTGTTAAGTTCAAAGGTTTTTTCTTGTTTGTACCTATAGATAAACTCATTTTAATTTTGTCTAGTCCTATAGTTCTTGGTCTTCGACTTAATGCAGCTTTGACGAGCATCAAAGAGTCTCCAATTGAATGATTTTTAGTTCTTATTTTTAGGATTTTAGTTCCTTTATAGTTACTACTTATTGATTTAAAGTTTAGACCATTAGGATTTACTCCATGATTCTGCAGAGTTTTTTGTATGGATTTCCAGTTACTTGGTGAAATATTTGAAACATTTAAGTTATCACTTTCATCAAACTTTCCTGCAATGAAAATCTTACCTCCAGTCATAATTTTCCCAATATCTCCTAAAACATCTCCGCAAACTATTAGTTTTCCTCCACTCATACAAGTTCCAAGATCTCCGTTAACATTTCCAGAAATAATTAAATCTCCACCTTTCATAGAAGGAGCAGCTTCATTTTCTGCTGAGCCTTGAATTACAATAGTTCCACCAGATAAGCAATGTCCAACGCCTTCGTTACAATTACCATTAATAATTATTTCACCATTATTCATGCCATTTCCAACAAATCTTCCGGCATCTCCATTTAGAATAATATTACTGCCATTATTCATACCTCCAAAATTATCTCCAGCATCCCCATCAAAGGTTAATTTTTTTCCAGATGGCATATTAGCGGCAATACAAGGTTGCGAATCTAAGTTGGTAACTTTTGCAGATTCGTGATTTTCCAGTCTTTTGCGTAATTGTTTATTAATTATACTAGAACTCCATGAATTTTCTGAATCTTCCATTTCCTAATGCCCTCTTGTGACCATGTATTCAAGTAGTTCTTCAAATAAAGTTCTGGCTTCACTTTCAGGATATTTTAGTAACACTTTCCGTGCTCCTTCAAGGTATTTATTTGCTTGTATATGGCATTCACTTAGTGCACCACATTCATCCATGATATTAACAGCTTCCACAATATCTTCATCATTATTGTCACTATCAAGGATTTCTAGTAATCGTCTTCGTTGTTTAGAGTTCGCACGATTTAGAGCTTCTATAACAAGTAATGTTCTTTTTCCCTGTCTGATATCTGAACCAGAAGGTTTTCCCAAAACATCTTCAGAAGCAGTTGCATCAAGATAATCATCCCAAATTTGAAACCCTAGACCAACATTAGTAGCCATATTCTCCAATTCTCTTGCCTCATCTTCATTAGTTCCTCCAATACGAGCACCTCCATAGGCTGCAGCACCAAAAAGAATAGAAGTCTTTAGTCGAATCATCTCCAAATAATCTTTAGGCTCAACCGTTTCTTTTTCTTCAAAATTAATGTCCATTTGTTGTCCTTCAGCAATTTTTCTTACAACATATGCTACATTTTGAACTAAGTCAGCTTTTATTCGATCATCAATGTCACTGTCAGTTATCATCTCAAATGCATATGCGAATAGAGTGTCTCCAGCAAGTATTGCCGTAGATAGCCCATATATGGTATGACATGCTGCAACACCATGTCTTAGATCATCATCATCCATTACATCATCATGGACTAATGTGAAATTATGTATAGTTTCCAATGCGGTTGCGAATAGAATTGCTTTTTCAGAATCTCCTCCAACCATATCACAAGTAATGAGCGCCATAACAGGTCTCAAGCGTTTTCCTCCTGCTAAAGGAATGTGTGCACTTGCTTCGTATAATTTAGTTGGTTCTCTTATTTTTAAATATTTTTGTAGAGTTTTATCTATCGGTTTTGCTCTAATTGCTATTTTTTCTTTTAAATTCATTCACAATCTCCCATATAGTGTAATTCATCATCAGTAATATCACTAAGGTTATCTAAAGTATCCCAAATATCACTCAAAAAGTTTTCTTGAATTAATCTAAACCATGGTCCAATGTTTAGTCTTCTATTATCGGCAGCATCAAAGAGTAATTGAAGTTCTTTCTGATCAACATATTTGGTTTGCTCGATTTCATTTGGATTTGGATTGATATTTAGATCACATTTTATGACAAATATATAATCTATTTCGTGTTCAATCCATTTTTCGTCAGCTCTAGAGCGATAGTGCATTTTTGTGATATACTTTATATCGTTTAATCCAATTAGTGAGGTGTCTATTCCTAATTCCTGTGACAATTTTCTTTTGGCAGCTTTCTTGGCCCCCATAATTCCGTCTTCTTCGTTATCTGAGTAAAGTGGATGGCTACAACAGCTATTAGCCCATATAGATGGAAATGTAATCTTTTCAGATGCTCTTTTCTGAATTAATAATTTGTTTTCAGTATTGAATAATAAAATACTAAAAGCTCGATGCAACTTTCCTTCTCCTAAATGGCAATTTACTTTTGTGTCTTTTCCAATAATATTGTCATTATTATCAACGATTATACAATTCTCTTCCATCATATCTTTTTGGTCTTTGTCGTATCCTTGAAGTTCGACTGTTGTCTCAGGCATTATAGTATACTATAAAGGGTCCAATTAAAAAATGAACAGTGCATGCTAAGCTCTTTATTTCACCACCAAATAAGGCATTCATGAGTAAGTTAGATTTCCTACAAGAGTTAGGTATCGAAGAGGTTAATCTGGGTGGTTTTTCAACAAAATGGTTAGGTTCAGGTAGTGCTCTAAAATCTATTGCACCTGCTGATGAAAGTTTGATTGCTACAGTTAATCAATGCGATTCAGGTGATTACGAACAGATACTGAAAGACACGGCGACTATTTTTCAAAAATGGAGAATGGAACCTGCACCAAAACGTGGTGAAGTCGTTAGAATTCTAGCTAATGAATTTCGTAAACATAAAGTCGCTCTTGGAAAATTAATAGCTTGGGAAATGGGTAAGATTCAAGCCGAAGGTGAAGGTGAGGTTCAAGAAATGATTGATATTGCAGATTATGCAGTTGGTCTTAGTCGACAACTTTACGGTAAAACTATGCATTCTGAACGCCCTAATCATCGTATGTATGAGCAATGGCATCCATTAGGTACAGTAGGGATTATTACTGCTTTTAATTTCCCAGGAGCTGTTTGGGCTTGGAATGCAATGATAGCTGCAGTTTGTGGAGATGTGATGGTTTGGAAACCTTCTTCTAAAACACCATTAACTGCAATAGCTATCCAAAAAATAGTTAATCAAGTTTTAGATCCATTAGGTTGGAACGGTGTCATGTCATTGTTAGTAGGTTCTAGTAGGGATGTAGGTGAGATGCTAATACATGATAGAAGAGTGCCATTAATTTCAGCTACTGGTTCTTGTAATATGGGGCGTAAAATAGGTGGCACAGTTTCTAAGAGATTGGCACGTTCTCTTTTGGAATTAGGGGGCAATAATGGAATTATTGTAATGCCGGATGCAGATCCTGAATTAGTTTTGCGAGCAGTAGTATTTGGCGCCGTTGGAACTGCTGGTCAAAGATGTACCTCTACACGTCGTTTGTTTTTGCACAAGGATATAGCTTCTGATATGATTGAGCGTTTGGTTACTTCATACTCTCAAGTTAGCATAGGTGATCCTTTAGATTCTAAGACACTTATGGGTCCGTTAGTTGATGGAACTGCTGTAAATGATTTTACGTCGGCACTTGAAACGATTAAAAGTGAAGGCGGTGAGATTCTTTATGGAGGGAATAGTATTGATTCTCCCGGATTTTATGTCGAACCTACTATAGTACGTGCGAATAGAGACATGGCTATTGCCAGAGAAGAAACGTTTGCACCTATTCTTTATTTGTTTGAGTTTGAGACATTAGAAGAAGCAATATTAATACATAATTCAGTTGATCAGGGGCTATCATCATCTATATTTACAAGAGACATGCAATCTGTTGAGAATTTTCTTTCACACGCCGGAAGTGATTGTGGTATTGCTAATGTTAATATTGGAACGAGTGGGGCTGAAATTGGTGGTGCCTTTGGTGGAGAAAAGGATACTGGAGGTGGACGTGAAGCAGGATCAGATTCATGGAAAGTTTACATGCGTAGGCAGACCAATACACTTAATTGGTCCGATGACTTACCATTAGCACAAGGAATTGAATTTGGATAAATATGAGTGAAGATGAAAGACAATATATGCGTGTGCCCAAAGAATTAGCTGAAATCGTTATGGGGAAATTATCAGACGAAGGTCTAATAGATGAAGAAGGTGAAGTAAAGTGGGAAGGTGAGTTTGTTTCTTTTCCTTTAATTGTCGATTCTTCAAAAGATAAAAATTAATTATAATAACAGATTGTTTCAGGAATTATGTCAAGTAGCTCTAGCCAATTTTGCATATTGGTGGTATCATTTGGATTGTCTGGAATAATATCAGGAATAAAATCAGGAATAAAATCATCAAAGGGGTCTACGTTAATTTCTTCTTCAGAAATTATAGCAATACCCATTGCGACAACAATTAGGTTATATTCTGGAGCTTTCCAAACTTCCCCGACATAAAGTGTTTTTGACCCCTTAGTTATAGTTCTATTATACCCTTCAAATCCGATACTATCTGTTTTTGCAGTACCATTAAAAATAGAATATTGTGTTTCATAGCCTTGTTTTGTTTTTCGACTTCCCTTTTCTATCTCTGAATCTAATTCGATTTCTTGATCCACAGCCATTCTTTTAAATTGTTTATCTAATTCAGATAGCATGTCTTTTTCCTCAATATCAATTGGCACTTTCACAGCAACCACCATTAGTATTCCAGGGTAACCGTCATTATTTCCTTCATTATCTTCAGCATCATCTATGTAAAGTGAAAAAGTAGTTGAGGCCAATCCAAGGCCATATTCGTCATATTGATTCATTACATTTTTCCAACCATTTCCCGAGTCTCCTTGAACAAAGGATTTTGGTACTTTAATGGTGGCAGTGTCATACATTGGCATTAACAAGAGACAAGGTATGACAACTAAAAGACCTACAAAGGTTGCAGAAAAACTTCGTAATGCCATTCTCTTGTTTGAGCGAGGTATTCCTGAAAGAGTTCTTCCAATTAGGTATATTGGAATCCCTATTGTCATTGCTATAAGTAAGGGAATCATATTTTCATTAGCATATGTTATGAATAGTCCAATTAATAGGAATACACAACATAATTGGTATCCTAAATCTCGTACATATATTGTTCTTTGATAAAATCCAAAGGACCATCTAGTATTGATAACTGGAATCTTAAAATAATTAAGAATATATTGGTAGGCTTGTAATATTAGACCTGGTTTTGGATCCACGCCTCTGAATTCGTTGGTTTTCTTTCTATCTCTATGGATTATAAAAAATCCAATTGAAATTATTGCAAGAAAAAAAGTCCAAAATCCGGTTCCTGCTCCAAATGAACTTGCATAATATGATAGAAAGGATATTGCTGCAAAACTCCATGCCGATGTTAGGGGTCTTGATTCATTTTCACCAATCAGTTCAATATTTAGAGTAGGTGCTTTTCCAAGGTCTTCAGCCTCCCATATTTGCTTTCCATCTTTTCTAATAACTCCAACTACTGAGTTTAATCTAATATCTTCTGATATCTGATCCAAAGTTTCATTGTCTTTAGTGATATTCCAATTTTTAGATTTTACGCCGATTGTTAATGTTTCAATTCTTATTTGTTGCCTAGCAATTGAAAGAAGCATAAAAATAGCAGCAATCCATTTACTTCCATCGAGCATTATCAATGACATTGGAATAAAAATTAGTTGCCACCACCAAGAAAACATTGGAGTAAATAGTCTGCCCAGATAATTTATTTTATCAGAATAGATATCCCATACTTCATTTTTATTAGAAATGAATATACGTAGATTTGTAATTGCAATAGAGTATCCAGTTTTTCGATTTACGGTTAGATCTTTATATTTTTTAAGAAATTTTTCGTTGGGCAAAAATTTTTCAGTTAAATCCACAATAATCATACCATTAGCATATAAATAAGGTTTTCAGAAATTTTTTATGATAAACATGAAAGCAGATAAATTAATAGGGCCTATTATTACATAATAATGGAAATACTTGATTGGGTTCGTTTTTTTCTCGGACTTGGTATGTTATTCTATGGTTCTTGGACTGATTTGAAAACACGCAGAGTTCCTAATCAGGTTTGGCTTATTTCAGGCAGTATTGCCTCATTACTATTATTTTATGAATTTTCAGTGGACAATGTAGGTTATCATGTTTGGGGATTATTATTTGCAACAATAGTACTTTTCTATAATGCATTTATTGATGAATATGTCTTAGATAATAATCAAATATATCTATGGAGATTCACTCAATCTTTAGCCATTATATCTGCAATATATTTCATGATAACTACGAATCCCGATGAAATCCAAGAAAATAATTATCGAATAATAGATATATTATCAATCTCAGTATTAATGATCTTAATGTATGTTTGGTTTTATTTTGGCCCTACTATAGGTGGGGCTGATGTTAAAGCAATAATGACAATTGGCTTAGTAGTTCCTTTTACAATATCAATAGATAGTGGAGTTTTAACTGCATTTGAAACGCGTGGTTTTCCATATCCTTTTGTTGTTTTTATGAATTCACTTTTACTTTATCTATTAATTCCGATTTGTCTCTTAATTTATAATGTATTTAGAAAAAACATTGATAGTCCTTATTTTCAAATGTTATTTGGGACTAAAATGTCTTTGGCAGATGCTCGTGAAAGTTTTGTTTGGCCAATGCAACAAGTTGTGGGGGGAAAGGTAGTTTTAGTAACTTTTATCAAACATAAATTTGATTCCAACAAAGAATGGGATAAATTAGAAGAAGCAGGAGTTACCAATCCTTGGATTTCTTTTAAGATACCATATATAATTCCTCTAACGTTGTCCTTCATAGTATCTTTTGTTTTTGGAGATTTATTTTCAGCTTATTTAGTTGAACCTATCAATTCGTTAATGAATTAAATCTATGAATTCGCTGAGTACTGATGCAGTGGCACCCCAAATTGCATTATCATCTATTCGAAAATGTGGTACTTCTACCTTGTTTCCATGCAACTCCCATGTTTCTGAATAATTGTTGTCTGCACTAATTAATTCAGATACGTTTGTTATTAGCAATTCATCTACCTCATCATTATTTAAAATCCATTCAGGTTCTTTGTCTAAAATACCTATAAATGGATAAATTAGATACCCTGAAACTGGAACTGGTAATGGTGTTAATTGTCCTATAATCTCTACTGTTTTTATTTTGATGCCCACTTCTTCAAAAGCTTCTCTAACTGCAGTATAATCTATTTCTTCACCTTTTTCTTTAGCACCACCAGGCAATGCAATTTGACCGGGATGATTCCTTTCATGCATAGGTCTTTTAATTAAAGGAAAATACCATTCATTATTTTTTTTGAACAATGCTAACAGTACTGCTGCCTTTTTCATGGAGTTTAATTTTTCTTCAGACAATATACGTTCATATCTTTCTAAACTCTCACTTTCTATGCTCTCACCAGTTTCAGATTTTACAGCCATTCTCTTCCAAGAATCTATTCCCGGCAATTCATATTTCAAGCTATTTCTGAGTTTAGTTATCAATATTTCACTTCACAGATAACTCTTCTAATATTTTTAGTAAAAGGTTCCAGAATTTATCTACTGAATAAATTTCAACCCTCTCGTCAGGTGAATGTGGTCCCTTAATTGTGGGTCCAAATGAAATCATGTCCATGCCGTTTACTTTTTCACCAATAACTCCACATTCAAGTCCTGCATGTATTGCACAAATATTTGGTTTTTCATCAAGCATTTCTGAATAAATCGTAGTAGTAATATCTAATATTGGTGAATTAAGATTTGGAGCCCATCCCGGATACGGCTCTTCTTGTTCGATTAAAGCCTCATAAGAATTAGCCATTATTGATATTCGTTCTCGTTGAAAATCCAAAGCTTCAGCAATTGAAGATCTTGTTGAACATATAATATTGTACATATCATTTCTTATTTTTACTGATGCTAGATTATTGGATGTTTCTACTAATCCTTTTACATCATGTGAGTATTTCAAAACACCATGTGGTAATATTCTCAATAAATGTATTAGTTTTCTTTGACTCTCTTTGTTTAATGTGTCTTTTGGAGAATTATTTAATCCTGACAAACGGACTCTCATATTTGTTTCTAATGAACCAAATTCTTTTTTGAATGCATTTTCTTTTTTTGATACTATAATTTGCGCATCGGATACAGCTTCGGGACTTAGTAAAATAGTAGCAAAAGCTTCTCGCGGTATTGCATTGTGCTTGTCCCCTCCCTCAAGAGAGACTAAGCGTGTATCTGTATCACGATTTAAGGCATCTAGCACAGAAGATAGAAATACAATTGCATTTCCACGTTCTTCATGTATGTCCACTCCAGAGTGTCCACCTTGAAGTCCATCTACTGATAATTGGAATGAAAGAAAATCAGATGGTGCCTCCTGATGTTTAATTGGTAAGTTTATACTAGAATCTCCACCACCAGCACATCCAATACATATTTCCCCCCAATCTTCAGTGTCTAAATTGAGCATTGTTCTACCTTTAATAATTTCTCCGTTTAATGCAAATGCTCCAGTCAAACCAGTCTCTTCATCCACGGTAAAAAGACATTCTAGAGGGGGTAATGCAGTATCGTTAGGCATGTCTAGTAGTGAAAGTGCTGCAGCTACGCCAATTCCATTATCGGCCCCTAAGGTTGTTCCCTTTGCTTTCAGCCACCCCTCTTCAATGTAAAGATCCAAAGGTTCATTCATAAAATCATGATTTGAGTCTCTATTCTTTTCACACACCATATCTACATGACTTTGAATTACAATCGTTGGAGCGTTTTCACCACCACTACTTCCTGGTCTAAGTATTACTATATTTCCGGTAGAATCTTCTCTTGTTTCTAAATTTCTTTCATTAGCAAAATCCTTCAGAAATTGCAATATTTTTTCTTCGTGTTTAGATGGCCTTGGAATTTTAGTTATATTCTCAAAATGTTTCCATAAAATTTCAGGTTTCAATCCATCAACTATAGATTTCATAACTCATTAAGTTAGGCCGTTGAAATAAAATTTAGTTTATTTGTCGATATTCAATATCGATGAAAATATAAGGTTCAAGTATTGTGTCTTCATATGTTTCTACACTATTACCATTTACTTTCACTTCAATAATATGTTGTTCATCAGTTTCATAATCTAAAATTTTATTTTTAGTAAAATCTTTTTCCCATATATCAAAGAAAAATCCCAAGAGAGCTGTTGCATCTCTTGTAGTTTCTATATGAATTCGCCCACTGTTATCGTATGTGTGTATAGGATGTAGAAATATAAGTTCACCAGTTTTATTAAGCTCAAATCCTACATTCATTGGAATTTCACTTCTTTCATCATTAATAGTAATATTTAGTTGAAAATGGTAGTGATAATCTGATTTAATTCCATTAAGAGAATAGTAGCAAATATCACTTTTCAGATATTCGTTTTCAATTATTTTATCTTCTTCATTTACATTAAGATAAAAAACAGTGGTTAGGGTAGATATTGTAATTAGTGATAGAAATATACCTTTTAGTATATCTGAATTAATCCCATTATTCATCTTTTTTACCAAAGACTATCATTATACCAAGACCTATTGCACTTACAGCTGAAATTATAGCTATGATAAGCAAAACCGGAGATCTCTCTTCTTGACCCTCTTCATTTTTGTTGTCAGTTTCAGTATCTTGGAATCCCGTAGTTATGTGCTTATCTGAATAAACAGTCACATTTCCATAAATTATGGTTGTATTTCCAGAAGTTTCATTAAAAGTTAAATCTTTGAAGGCATATTTTCCAACAATATCATCATAGCTCATATTAAGTGAAGTTTCATTAAATATAATTTCAAAATATGCATTACATTCTTCATCCACCTTTGTTCCATTTACATGTTCACATGAATTGGTCAAAGTTCCCGAATTCCAACCTTCATCATCAAATATCCCGTCTGAATCTGCATCTACTAAAATTTGGTGGGTGATATTTTCAGTATCATCTACATTTATCCAACGTGCAGTATCATTAACTAACATTTGGACATTATATGGTTGTACTCCGTTTTTTGATAATATTATTGTAAAAGTCCCTCCAGTATGTGCAGATACATTTGGAACTATTACTTGAAATGACAAGAGCAGTGTGATTACTATTGTAACAACTAGGCCCTTGTTCTTCATATATCTCTATTCTAAATAGCCTATAAATAAAAGGTTATACATAGATAAAATAATGCAGACAAAGGAAATTGCTTTAGCAATATTGCTGATACTTAGTACGGTTAGTGCTGCGGCTTATTTTTTAACTACTGAAGAGACCATCTTTGATTTGTCTGGAGATGCTTTGCTTACAGACCCCTTACTCCAAGAAGAAGGCCACGACCACATGGAAGCTTCTATGCATAATATGAGTAGTGGAAACATTAAACAAATAGAGTATAATCCATTAACAAATGGAGGTAACGCAGAGATAACTGTTGCAGATTCTCCCGATGGAAGAACTTATGCATATCAAGCTGGTTGGTCAGAATTCCATATTATAGATGTAACCGATCCTTACAATACAACCGTAACAGGAAAGTATACCGATCCTAATACTCAACTTTTGGATATCAAATATTTAGAATTTAGTGGCAGAGAGTATGTAATACTTCAAAACCAAATAGTAGATCCCGGTTATGCCGATCCTCAAGTCGGAGAGTGGGGAGATCCTACACAAGTTAGTGTAGTTTTGATTGATGTAACGAATAAGACAAATCCAGTTTGGGTAGATAGTTGGTATGATTCAGACCATCCTAGTGGCCCCCATAATCTTTACACACATATGATTGACAATGAGTGGTATATTTTTGTTGCAAATCCCGATTATGAAGGATGTGATATTGCTGTTGGAGAAGCTTGTGGTGGTGTAACAATCGCTCATTTGAATCTCCAAGGTTCTGCAGCTAATAACATATTAGAAGGAGTTTCTGGAGGAGGTTTTGGTCATACTGTGGTTAAAGTCGGAGAATATGAAGTAGCTTGGGAGACAACAAGAGGAGGTTGGATTTATATTCATGATATGACAGTTCAAACATGGCCTGATGATGATCCGCTAGACCCTCGTTATGGCCGAACCTATGTTTATGGTGCATATTGGGAAGCCGGAGTAAGAATTGGAGATGTTACTGATGTTCCACACCCAGTTAATAGCCCTGAAAATTATTTGTTTTATGCATCCGGTTGCAAAATTTTGGGTGGTGCATCACCAACTTGTCTCTGGAGAGCTCCTGAAGTTGGATATTGGATGGATTTTGCAGATTTTGATGGAGATGGTGAACCAGATAGCGGTTCAACCGGTAATGTGAATGGAGGGCGTTCATCGTATATTCATTATACTGAACCTTATCCTGAAATGGTA
>JAPYSW010000037.1:2726-7855 GCA_029936395.1 Candidatus Poseidoniia archaeon | reverse complement strand
TCCTGAGTGCTTCGGCTCTGGCTCTTTCCTCTTCCGTCTGCTCGGGGCGGCTTTGTGCCATTCCATCATAGCGAGGTTCTCCTTGTCCGGGTGACATCTCTACTCTATTAAAAATTGGGTTGTAAATATCACTTTACATATTTTCTAATCATTTGGAATAACGACGTTCTTTCAGGTCGTTGTGATAATGGAGACCAATCTCAGTGCCTTTTTCAGCAATCCATTCACTGAATTTGATGGTGCCCATCGGTTCCTCCTCTGAGGCCACGAGCCCGCGCATCAGGCCACGGATCTCTGCACGAGTGATTACTGTGTCTTTCAGGAACTTGCCCATTGTCCAGCCAGCCAGCCAACCAATGAGTGGTGGAATAGGCACAATAAGTCTGCGTACTCCCATACTAAATGCAATCCGTTTGACGAAGTCTTTGTACCGGAATGTTTCAGGGCCGGTCGCGTCTCTTGTAATGTTTTCATGACTGGCACCTAATTCAATGGCAATCCGAGCAACATCTTTGACGTGAACGGGTTGAATAGGATAATTTCCCCATCCAAAAACGCCGAACACGGGCGTGTAACGTAGCATCCATGCAATGTTATTGACTAGGATGTTGCGCCCACCTCCATATAGGACGGTGGGTCGAATGATGGCATAAGATATGCCACATTCTCTCAGGTTCTTCTCGCTTTCAACCTTTCCACGGAAGTAAGACCACCCTGGTGCTTGATCGGGATGAGCCACACTAAAATGAACAACTCGGCGTACCTTGGCTTCAATAGCTGCTTCAAATATAATCTTGCAATTCTTGGTGGCGATGGCATGGTCAAAATTCTTGCTATGATGATTGTAACGTACCCAGTATGTATTGTACAATACGTCTGCCCCTCGTAATGATTCTACCAATGCAGCCTTATCCTCAAAGTCCAGTGGATGAATCTCTACCTGTCCGTCAAAGGGATCATCTCGCCCGATTGCGTTGGTCAAGGTACGCACCTTTTTTCCCTTTTCTAAGAGTTTATGGGCAATCCAACGTCCTGTGTAGCCAAAGGCTCCAGTTACTACGTGTAAACCTTCTAATTTTACCATAAGAACGGATTTGCAATCATATAGATTCCTAATACCGTTCCAGTAATGGTGTGAAGGATGAATATCGTTGGATGGTCTGCTCTCTCACTCCATGCAAAAACAGTGCTCTTCAAACCAATCGCCCCTCGAACCCATACTTTTTGATTAAGCAAACAGTATCCAACATATGCTAGAATAACTGCACCTACTGCAATGCGGAAAATTTCTACAGGGTCCATACAAGGACCGCTTAACTCTTAAATCTACGACTTACAAACAATAATGATGAGCCTGCTGCTATTATTCCGAAGCCTGGCAATAATGAATCTTCCTCAACTTCCTCTTTAGGAATTTCTATCAAGGTTGTCTTTTCAGGATTATCTGTATCGGCATTTGCAGCTACTTGCGCGTCAGCTGTAGCTGAGTCGATTGGCATCATCTCAATTCTATAGCCATCTTCTCTTAGATTAGGCATATCCATATTGATGTAAGCAGGATGTCCTGTTTTTGCATCATGGAACCAGATTATTTCTGAATCGCAGAAAATATCGCCTTCGCAATCATTGTAGTCTTCCTCTCCAGCTCTACTGCCTGGAACTATGCCGCCATCATCATCGCCGTCATCTTCTTCACCATTACAAGCATCTTCATCTGGATTATTATCTGAACACTCATCTGTCGGGAATACTTGGTATCCTTCATATGTTGTACCATCAGTAGCTTGGACAGTCTCTTTTTCACCAGTTTCAAATGCATATGGAAGTGGTTCAAAGTCTTCAATTTCATGAAGTGCATAAGGACCGAAAGCAAATCTATTATTTTCTATTCGTAAATTTAATTTTTCGAACTCTTCTTCAGCGGTTTCGTCACAATCTTCTCCTTCTTGAGCAGATTCGTCATCTTCACATGCTATCTGATCTACAATTTCCTGAAATATTTGATCCATCCAAGTTTCTGGAATATACATTGGGAATAAGTTATTCCACTCTGTGATTACGTCTGGAAGTCCATCCCCATCTCTATCCACAGTTATGCTAAATTCTTCGTTATCATGAAGTTCCTGAATTGCATTTGTTAATTCAGAATAAAGTTCTTGCATTTCAGGTAGTTGATCACAATCTAAATCCGGACATAAACTCAGTTGTGGTTTTGCAATATCTACTTGTCCACCTACGTCTCCACTAACTGTTAACCGAGACATTTCACCGTCCCAATATTTGTTTTCATCTAAAGGAAGGTCCAATACATTCATTGGGTCATCTCCAAAATCAAAAACTAAGTGGATGCTTGCTTCGGACGACATCTCGAAAACAGCCGTTTCTAATTTTATGTCTATTGTTTCGTAGCAAACCCTTGACTCTTCTTCTTCTTCTTCGCAATCACTAAAGGGCCCTTCATCAACACCATAGCCTTCGTCCTCACCATCAGGGCAGTCCTCGTAACCATCATTAACTTGGTCTACCCAGACCTCGCTACCATCATGGCAGTCGAACCAATTGATCTTGTTGCCTTCGGAATCATATTGTTGCTCGTCAGAACCATCTGAGCAGTCCTCATAACCATCATTGACCCAATCGAAAGGAACCTCCTCACCGTTGCCACAGACGAACGAAGGACCTTCATCCTCGCCTTCATTCTCGCCCATGTCTAGAATTGAAACGCCATCAAAGGTGAGGTTGGGGACGTTTATAATTGTGATTCCGCCTGCTACACCGATCGCAACTGTGATTTCTGTTCTTGCCAATTCGTGTGTGTCTTGGGTCCACCAAGTGTCTTGTGTAACCTTAGCAACATAGTGCATGCTTCCTCCGATTTCTGTGGTTATTTCTTCAAGATCTAGCTGTTCTCCCGTTGTATTGTCGAGTAAGTTACAATCTGGAATTTCTTCCTCTTCTTCACTTTCTGTGCACTCTAATCTTAATTCATGTGTGCCTTCAGCAGGGAACATGCTTGTGATTGTGGTACCTAATACTGTGTGTGAATAAAGAGATTGTTCTGTTTGCATATGTATCATTTGATCGAAATCGTCGACCACATCCCCAGTATAATAGAAACCTATAATGGCTTCATTATTAAGATCAAAAGATTTTAATTCGAGGCCGGACATATTTTTGACCATTTCAGCTTCTTCTCCAGATATTAGAGCGGTAATTTTGTTTTCTAATTCAGATATTTCTGAACTCGCTTCTTCCATCATATCAATTTCTTTACCAAAAGCCCACTCATCTCCAACTGCAAAAGTTGAATCTTCTACAGCAGTACTGGCTGATGCTGAAAGCAAAATTGTCGCTAATAGCGCTACAATTGCGATTTTGTTCATATTGTTGTTTGGTTAGTGACGTATTTAAGAGTTATTCAAAAAAATTCGAAAGTAATAAGTTAAGGACTCTGTGGTTATTGATGGATACGACTGAATTGTTATTGATGTTGGCATTTACATTACCCATTTCATTTTTACCAGGGCCAAATAATCTTCTTTCAGCCGCACATAGTTCTCAACATGGATTTCGAAATACTTTACCTTTAATATTGGGAATGATTCTAGGATGGATTTTATTAGGGACAATTGTTGGATATGGGGCTTTGTTTATAGAAGAAAATCAAAACCTATTAACCTCTCTTACCTATATTGGAATTGGATATATCATCTATTTATCTTATAAGATTGCAACTGCCCATTTGCTTGAAGAAGGAGATTCTAATGAAGAAAGCACCTCCACTGGAATCCTTCTACAGGTTGTAAATGGCAAGGCTTTTATTCATTTATTAATCTTAATGACTACTTTTGGACATGTATTTGGCGGAGGCATTGCTGGGAAAATGATGATTGCTCTTGTAAATGGTCTAGTCAAATTAATTGGATGGCTTCTCTGGGGAGCTTGTGGAAGCGGATTGAAACAGATATTTAGTGATCCGAAATCGGGGATTTTAATTAATCGAATTATGGGATTATCTCTTTTTGGAGTGGCCATTTGGATTGGGATTAATTTACAAAAATGAGTTTAGATATTCCTCTTCTTTTAGCAACTTTAGCTTTTATCGTTCCTATGTGTTTTACGCCTGGTCCGAATAATGTACTATGTGCAGCCCATGGTTCTCGCTATGGCTTCCAAAAAACATTACCTCTTATTGCCGGAATGGGGATTGGATGGTCTATTCTTGGTTTGGGACTTGCTGCAGGTGCTGAATTTCTAAAAGAAAATGAAATTATTTTTACCATTTTAAGTTATATTGGAGCAATTTATATTGCATATTTGGGATACAAAGTAGCTTCTTCTGAAACTATTGATAAGAAAGATACTTCTGACGAGCATTTTGGATTCTTTACTGGAATTATACTTCAAGTTGTTAATGGTAAAGCTTGGATTCACTTTGTTGTACTAATGACTACTTTTGGAACCCTTTTCGGTCCGGGATATGATGCGAAAGCAGCTCTTGTTATTTTGAATCTTTTCTTTGGTCTTATGGCTGTTTTAAGTTGGGCGGCATTTGGAACTGTTCTTAGAAAAACGTTTAGTGGAGAAGAATCTAACCACCGAATCAATCAAGTTATGGGACTTATGTTGATTCTTGTAGCAATATGGATTGCTTTACCCCATTAGTTTAAGTTCTACATCAAAATATAAGATACCTATGAAAAATATCCTGTGTTTTGGAGATTCGAACACTTGGGGCTATTCCCCAGTAGATGGTACAAGATATCCATTAGATATTCGATGGACCGGGGTGTTGCAGAAATCACTAGGCTCGAATTATCATATTGTAGAAGAAGGTTTGAATGGGCGTACGACCTTCATCAATGAGGATGAAAGGCCTTTTCGTAGTGGTTCTGATGTTTTGCCAATCATTCTTGAAAGTCATAGGCCTTTAGATTTGGTTGTAATTATGCTCGGTACTAATGATCTTAAAGTTGAGTTTAATCTCACTATTGAGGATATTACCCAAGGAGTAAAAACTCTTTGTGAGATGATAATAAATTCTGAATATTTGGAAGAGCAGCCTCCGGAAATATTGTTGATATCTCCTACCCTTATCGGAGATTATGTAATTCCAGAGTTTGATGAGG
>JAPYSW010000037.1:0-2626 GCA_029936395.1 Candidatus Poseidoniia archaeon | reverse complement strand
AGGCTAGAAAACAATCATTCCAATTTGCTGAACATTATGAAAAAGCTGCTTCTGAATTGGGAATCCATTTTCTAGATGCTGCTAAGATTGTAAATCCAAGTAAAAGTGAGGGCGTCCATTGGGATGCTGAACAACACATCAAATTTGGTGAAGAATTGAAAATAGTTGTTAGAAAAATACTGAAAGACTAACCTTTCTGAGTATTATTTTTATTCATTATAACAATAAGAGGTTTCCAATCTTTGGATTCTTGTGAATTTATCTCAGCAAATGTGGCTAAAATTATTCGATCACCTGGATTTGCTTTATGAGCTGCAGCCCCATTAACACAGATTATTCCTTCCTCATTCCCTTCGTATTCCATAACATATGTGATTAGTCTTGTGCCTTGAGTAATATTCCATAAATGAACCTGTTCATGCATTGAGAATTTTCCTAATTTGATTAATTCGGGACTTAAGGCAACTGAACCTTCATAATCTTTCAAAGCATGCGTTACTCTTGCGTTATGCAACTTAGATTTCAGAACGGTTATGCTATGAGACACTCACAATTACCTAGAGGCTGCTAAATATTGATAATCTTGAAATAGTAGCTCTTTGTTTAATATTTGTGAAAATCCGACATATTGGTATTGCAGTTGATTCTATCGAAAAAAGATTATCTGTTTGGGAATCGTTTGGCCTTAAACTAGATCATACTGAAAAAGTTGATTCTGAAGGGGTTACTACTGCACATCTGAAAGTTGGAGGGTATGAAATTGAATTGTTGGAGCCTATGAGCAAAGAAACGCCAGTAGGGAAATTTATAGATAAGAAAGGTCCGGGAATTCATCACTTAGCATTAGAAGTAGACGATATTGAAGAATCTCTAGCAAAGGCCAAAAAGAATGGGTTAGAACCAATTGGAAAAGCTCCACGGCCTGGGGCAGACAATACACTCATAGCTTTTTTCCATCCTAAAGATACCGGCGGTGTATTGTTAGAAATTGTTCAATCCAATTAATTTTTAAAAGGTAAAAATGATTTTACCAAATTAATCTCATTATCATTTAAGATATTAAATTTAAAAGAAGTGAAAAGAAAAGTTATTCCATAAATTACTATTGAGGAAATTAAAAATATTTTATTTTCTAATTCCAAAGATAACAATGCAATAATTGGAATGGCAGATAGTGCAGAAATCGCACCAATTGTTACCATTTTTTTCCAATGATATGATTCGGATAATGTGGATTCTAATGTATTGAGTGATTTATACATTACTACTATTGTTGAAATCCAAGTTACTGCGACTGTTGCAAATGGAATTCCTAATAATCTATTGTCTCCTTCTAATGTTGTTAAAAATCCGTAACTTAAAATTATATTAATTATAGACATGAACATTGCTAAACGCAATAAAAATTTTGTTTGCCCGCTTGCCATCAAAATCCAACCTAAATTTAAAGCATAAGTTGGAAGTAAGAGTAAATAAATTGAAAAAATGGGGACTGTGTCTTCATAATTATCAGTAAATAATGTTAAAATTAATGGTTTTGCAATCAAAGCCAGTAAAACTGTAGCTGGTAAAAAAATAAACGCTAATTTTTCTACACTATTAGCATATAATTCTCGTATTTGTAATAAATTATTATTATTGTAAGCTTTTGACATTCTTGGCATAACTACTTGTGAAGCTGATTGGGTTATCCATCCAAACATTGGCGCCCATAAAGATCCTAAATAATATACTGCAAAAACTGAACTTGAGAAAAATAAACCTACCATATATTTGTCAATGTTTATGTTAATAACATAAATCATAGCTGTTAAACCAACTGGAATTCCATAAGCTAATTGTTCTTGATAATAAGACTCTCTTGTTTCTAATTTACTTAAATAATTTTTATAAATGTAAAATATCACTATTACGAATTTGATTATGGAAGTTAATATAATTCCATGAACCATACCTAATGTTGTTGGATTGTACCAAGCTGCAGATGGAAGAATTATGATATCAATTACAGTGAAGCCAATCATTGACCACATTGCCGTAGTTTCCTTATCTTCTAAAATCAATAAATTTTGAAGAGGCATAACTGATAACATAATTCCGATATAAATTCCTAAGAGAAAAATAAAAGGTTGAAGATGATGATCTGGAAATATACTTTCCATAGTCTGACTCGTTATTCCAAATAATGTAATAACTAATAATCCTGATACGATTAAAATACTCCATGTTTGTTTGATCAGAAGAGGCCTATCTGAGATTTCTTTACGTGGAAAATAATACAATAATGACTGTGGCATCCCAAATAATAATATTGCTTGAACTATAGCATAAATCATTACTAATTGTTGATAAGATCCGTAATCATCTTTAACTAATAATCTTGTTAAAATCAGAGGAATTATTAAACTTAAAATAAAGGAAAATGCTCTCCCGTAAATCAAAATTATAATTTTTCGAGATAATTCCATTGATTTTTCAGAAAGCTGCCAGTTATAAACTCACATGCTCTAAAAATAGTTTAATGGATTTGTTATATAGAAGTTCGATTTATCTAATCTAATGGAACCCAAGTTAAGAATTGCAATTGTAGCTAATGCAAATAGTATTCATACTATTCGATGGGTTA
>JAPYSW010000005.1:8943-45249 GCA_029936395.1 Candidatus Poseidoniia archaeon | reverse complement strand
TAGTATTTAAACCTTTAAATAGGTGCTTTATATAGAAGGATTCCCACCAGAGGTATTTTACATGGCAGAAATAATAGTAGTTAACGTTGTAGCAAGTGCATCAATTGGTAAAGAATTGATGCTACAAGATATTGCATTCCAGTTGGAAGGTGCAGAATATGATCAGGATAGATTTCCAGGACTTATTTACAAATTAGCAGAACCAAAAACGGCAGTTTTAATTTTTAGAAGTGGTAAAGTAGTTTGTACTGGAGCTAGATCAATACCAGATGTGCATGTTGCAATTAACAAAGTAGTTGATGAGCTTAGAGCTCTCGATATGCCTGTGAAGGATGAACCAGATATTGTAATACAAAATATTGTAGCTACAACTAATCTCGAATCAACCTTGAATTTAATTCAGATAGCAATGTCTCTTGGTTTTGAAAATGTAGAATATGAGCCAGAAGCTTTCCCAGGACTCGTGTATCGAATGGACGATCCTAAAGTTGTCTTATTGTTATTCGGAAGTGGAAAGATGGTTTGTGTAGGTGCTCGTGAAGTAAACGATATTAAGAATGCAGTTAGAAATATTAAAGAAGAATTGACGACTGCAGGTTTAATGAGGACATAAGTTCGATGATAACTGTTGAACAGTTAATTCAAAGGTTAGAAGTTTTACACGAAGATACAGGAGATCAATCTCTTGAAATAACAGTTGATTTATTTAATAAAATGCGCCGTAATATTTCTGGACGCAATACTCTTTATGGGTACCTTTCAGATGATAAATGGCGAGAATTAGAATGGTAATTTAAAAATGAGCGACACAGAAATTCGAGAAATAAGAACATTAAAAGTTGGGCGATACATAGTCATTGATAATGAGCCTTGTAAATTGGTAGAATATATTACCTCTAAGCCTGGTAAACACGGTGAAGCTAAGGCACGTATGGTTGCTATCGGTCTTTTTGATAGTCAAAAAAGGTCTCTAGTACATCCAGTCAAGCATAAAGTTCATGTTCCACTTGTAGATAGGCGTAAAGCTCAGATTTTAGCTCACATGGGTGCTGAAGTTCAGATGATGGATCTTGAGACCTTTGAAACATTTAATGTACCTTTAGCAGATATTCCTGAAAAATTCCATTCAGCCATGGAACCTGGTAATGAGATTGTTTTTCTTTCAGCCATGGGTCGTAAACTGGTAACAGACTAAAGTGTCAGAGTTCTTTGCTGATGCCGAATCTTCTTACAATGAAGCTCGGTTTGTTTACTATGGCTATCCGTTTGATGGCACTGCCTGTTTCCGTAAAGGAAGTTCTGAAGCTCCCGACGCAATTCGTAAGAATAGTTATAATTTTGAAACATATTTACTAGAATTAGGGATTGATTTATCTGATATTTTAGCAAATGATTGGGGAAATTTAGCTATTACGGAGGATCAGGATAAGAATGAGAAGTTGTTGGAAGATTTGGTTTTAAAAATTGTTAATGAAGGTAAGTTCCCTATTGGTTTAGGAGGAGAGCATTCTTTGACTCCAGCTGCAGTTAAGGCAGCACATACTAAATATCCAAATTTAGCTGTAGTAATCTTAGATGCACATTTAGATTTTAGAAATGAATACGAAGGAAATACGAAATCTCATGCCACAGTTACTAAAAGAGTAAGTGAGATTGTAGGTGTAGATAATGTTCGTCCAATAGGTATTCGTTCAGTTTCACAATCAGAAATTACAGAGGCTCGTTCAGTTGGTTTAAAATTTGTAGAATCAGGTTGGACTGAATTACGAGAGTATTTAGCCGATGTTATAGATGATTTAGAAGGTCCAGTATACTTGAGTCTTGATATGGATGCCATTGATCCGGCTTTTGCCCCAGGTGTGGGTACGCCTGAACCATTTGGTATGACTCCTTACGAGGTAATACAAACAATTAATTTTTTCGCAGATAGAATCGTTGGTTTTGATTGCGTTGAAGTTTGCCCACCTCATGATAATGGTAATACCTCAGCTCTCGCAGCCCGCATTACTAGACATTTAGTTGGTGCAGTTTGGCAATCTCAAGAAAGATTCAAGTAATTAGTAGGTAACTGGTATTGGATCTAAGCTTCTCCATATACGTTCATTAAAAATCAAATAACCGCGCGCCTAAAATAGTGCTTCTTTGGTGGAAAGATTAGTGCGGGGGTCGCATAGTCTGGCCAATTGCGTCGGGCTCAAAATCCGATCCTTAGTGGTACGTGGGTTCGAATCCCTCCCCCCGCACCATGTTTCACAGCTTAATAACGCATCTTTCAACTATTTCATCTTCAATAATATGTTTTTCAAATCCAATAGAAGTTCGTCCTTTTGGATATTTCATTATAATTCCTTTAACCAGAGTTTATGGAATGTTAAATCATTGGTTAATTCAGGATGGAAAGTCAATGCCATATTTTTCCCTTCAATGCATCCAACAATATTATCATCAACCCAAGCAATTGGTTTGGTTTTGGCTCCTATTGATATAATTGCGGGCGCTCGGATAAAAATACCTTTGAATTTTTCTTTATTTTCCATTAGAATATTTTTTTCAAATGAATCTTTCTGCCTTCCATAATAATTCCTATCAATTTCCATATTTATCTTACTAAAGGTTTCATCTTTGCCTTTTCCAATTAGAATGGCACCAGCACAAGTACCCATTATCGGTAAATTACTTTCATCAATTGCTTTCCATAAGTCTGCATTTTTCAAAAGGTTCCTTAAAGTGGTAGATTCTCCACCTGGCATAATCAAGCCAGATAAGCCTTGTAAATCCGAAGGCGTTCGAACTTCTATAACATTCATCCCAGCTTTTTCTATACAGCTTTTATGTTCCGAAACTGCACCTTGTAGGGCTAGAATACCGATGTCCATTAATAGACGAATACCTTGGTTTTAAAGAAGGTTCATACGTTCTTAAAAAATAAAATACTAACCTTTATATTACAATGGCGTCATGGTAGGTACCCTTCAGATGGGTGCAAGCCCACTGATACAAGGACTCAACCAAGGTGTGTACATATGCAAGAAACTAGTAATGTAAACAAGCAAAATTGGGCTACGAAGCTAATGGCTATCGTGGTCGTCGTGTCAATGGTAGGAAGCACATTTGTGCTCTTTGCTCCAGAGGCATCGGCAAGAACCGGAAGCGATTCTTACGGTTATACTTTTAAAGATAGCAGCGAAACTGAAGTAGATGCATCCTGGACTGAATTAGTTGGTACGGCTGGTACAACAACCTTGTTGAGCAGTAGTACTGATGGCGGTCAAGGACCATATGATCTTCCTTTTACCTTCGAGATGTATGAAAATGAATTTACCTCTTGGGGTAACGGCGGAGATAATGGATATATTACTCTAGGCGTTGCAATTTCTAATCAATGGACTTCTTACCACATTCCAGCTACCCAATTAGGTAATACTGCAGTGGCAGGAGCTTGGTTTGATGGTGGTTTTTGTAGAACTAGTAATCCAACAGCAGGTGTTTACTACAATACAATAGGAACTACTCCTAACCGAGAATTCATTGTTCAATACCAAGACCAAGGTGCTTGGTACCCTTCAGTTTACCAATGTCCTAGCGCAGCAGCAGCTGACGCATTGACTTGGCAAATTATATTACATGAAGGTTCAAACAAAATTTCAGTTAATTACAAAGATACTAATGGTGGCTACGGTTCTGATAATGAACAAGCTACTACAGGTATCCAAGGATCCCCGGGTGGAAGTTCAACAGGTTTAGAATATGTTTACCGAAATTCTCCTGTTGCTTTCAATACACTTGATGATAATGGAGGATCAACGGTAGAATTTTATGCACCGCCTCCGGCAAGAAATGATATTCGCTTAAAATCAACTAGTGTCCCAGATCCAATTTCTTTAGATAAGAGTAATGTAATAGCTGCAACTGTATCTAACAACGGTGTAAACTGTGACACAGCAGGAGATTGTTCTCCAGTAGCTGAAACAGATATAGATGTAACGGCTAAAGTTTTCAGTATTGCAGAAGCAACCAGTGACTATACTTTTGATGACCGAACAGATCCTGAAGGATTTACGCATGAAGCAATTCAAGGTGCTGATGCTTGGACACAAGCTTTGAATGATGGAAAAGGCAATCATAACGAAGGAGATGAAGGTACCGATGATGGTGCTTGGTCATCCGGACGTAAATCTGGAACATTAGGTGGATTGTTTGATGTTCCTCAAAAAATACATTATGATGGTACAGATGTCTTAGTTGCAAATTTTGGTTGGGATAATGTTAAGAAAATATCAACAGCTACTGGTACAGTAACTGATGTAATTGATGAATATCATCTTTACTTACATATGGTAATTGACGTTACTGAAGATGGTACAAATTATTACACTTTAGCAAGAACTTCAGGTACTTATTCTGCTACAACTAAAGTATGTAAGTGGGCTATGTCTGATACCTCAGAACCTACTGGTTGTAATTCTACCAATGTGAAATATGGAACGGCTTTAACTTATTATGATGGTGAAATATTTGCTTTACAAACTTCATCTAGTTCATCTTACCGAAAGGTTATAATTTTAGATGCAGATACTCTGACTAAGAATGGTGATTTCGCATATTCTAGTGCAGTTTCAGCTTATAACTACGTACAAGATATAGATGTCGATCAAGATACGGGAGATTTATATCTGGCTTACAGAGAGTTTAATGGTAGAATAAGAGAATATCATCGTGACGGAAGTGGAGACTATTCAGCTACAGATTATACACAAACATACATGTATTCTAGATATCACAGTTCAGTAACGGTATCAGAGGGTTATGTTTACACTACTGGATATTACTACAGCAGTTATTATGGTGGAGTAAAGAGACTATCAACAAGCGGTGGATCAGTCGCGACATTGTTTAGTTCTTATGCTACTAACGGATATAGAAGTGCAATGGCTGTAACAAGTTCTGGTGATATATATGTTGGAACTAATTATGCATATTCTTACTCCAGTTTCCAAAATTGGGATAAAAAGATATTCATCCATGAAGGAACTACTGGCGGTTCAGATTACAGTTGGGTTGCTTCACAAACTTTAGGACCAAACCCTGCAAGTCTTGCAGTGCTAAAAACACCAATATATGATACCTCAGATGCAGTAGGAATGTCTATGACTTTCAAGATTTCATATCAGTTTTATTACATGTATGAAGGAGCATTAATGGAAAGTTCAATAGATGGTGGTGCAACTTGGGACTACGTTCCAAGTACAGCTTTTAGTCAAGGTGGATATTATGGAACTGGGTACAATTATTATGACAATCCAACGGATTTTACAAAACAACAATGGACATACTATAATACAAATGGTGCATACACTTACAATACACAGACAGCACCATGGAAAACTCAGTCATTGGATTTAACCTCTTTTGCAGGTTATTCTGCAGTTCAATTCCGATGGGTTGTAGGTTATAATGCGTATGATAATACATATTACTATGATTCCTTCTTCAGATTAGATGATGTTTCAGTAACTTTGAAGGTTGCTGATGTAACTTATGCAGACGAAACACAGACGATTCCTTCTTTAGACTTTAAAGCAAGTACTACAGTTAGTTTCTTTGAAACCAATCCATTCATACCGATGGATGAAGGATTGAAAGTAGGGGCTAAAGTTGGAATTTTAATCTCAGTTGAAAATAATGGCGGATTAGATCAAGACATGACTAATAATCGGGATGTTCAATTCCGCGATGTTAAGTATGTAATTTTCTCAGATAATTTTGAAGATGGAGATGGGTCAGATTGGTCTTATGGTAAGATTAGATATGGTTCAGGCGACTCTTGGGGTGTAGCTGACGATGACCCTTATGCAGGTAGTTATTCTATGGACAGTGGATACAGAAATGATCAAACTTCACTTCCAGCTGATAACTACGCAGCAACTCCAGCACTGGATTTGTCACTTCCAGTCGAAGCTTCATTACAAATGTATATTGCATATTATGGATATTATACGTATGATGGATACCAAGTTCAAGCTTCTCCAGACAATGGAGCTACATGGACTGTTCTAACGCCAGATGCAGATAATGAGAAACAATATCAAACAATTTACAACTATGCATATTACAGCAATCCATTGCGTGGCCAGAAAGGTTACTCCATGTATGGTTCAACCACAGGATTCTCTTATGCTCCATATCAACAAGGATTCAAGAAGGCAACATTTGACTTAGATGAATATTGTGGTAACAGTGCTGTAAAGGTTCGAATTGTAGCTGGTTGGAGTACTATACCAACAAGCCAAGTTTACTATGATTCTTTCATGCGTGTTGATGATTTTGCAGTTACTGGATTAGTTTACAACGACAATGTAGGTCTCAACGGATTTGATTTGCCAGACCCACTTGGTGTTGATTCAACTGTAACAATAGAAACCAATGTAATCAATGCAGGTTTAGTGGATCAAGATAGTGGAGCTACAAAGGTAAGACTTCAGCTAGGTCCTCTAGGTATTGAAACATATGCCTCTTCAGATGATTTCGAGTCTTATGCAAACGAAGGTGAAGCAGTATCTGCAGGTTGGTCAACTAGTGATGACTGTAACATCTCTTCATGTGGTAGCTGGGGAGCATACGGTGGAGATCCTGGTTTCGTTATGAATACTGATGAAGGTGATGGCGATGAAACTAATTCTTGGGGTTCAGACGGTAGTGAATTCCAAATGTATTACGGTGGAGGTTCTACTGAAGTAGTAACTCCTAGTTTGGATTTCTCTAGTACTGAATCTGATTTGTTATTAACATTAAAGCACAGATATAACTTCGATTATTATGCAGGATATACATCCTACAATGGTGGTCAAGTACAGATATCAACCGATGGCGGAACTACATATGATATGATTGAACCAAGTGGTGGATACCCTGGAACAATGTATAATTATGCAGGTTACGGCAATCCATTATATGGTCAAAAAGGATTTGTTCACTGTAGTGACTGTAGTGGAGTTTCAGGTGGAGCAGGTGATGATAAAGATAAATATATTTCCTCTACTTTTGATATGGCAGCTTATTCAGGAATGGATGATGTCAGACTCAAATTCGTTACAGGTATGTACAGTTATCAATGGCCTGGAGATGGAGAACACTGGCACATTGATTCATTGAGTTTCACAGGAACTGGAATGGGCGTTATAGCCAAAGAACAGGTTTGGGAAATTTCAGGTGATGGAACACTTGGTGAATTCATGAGCGGAGCTTCACAAACTGTAGGTCTTGATTATTACTTCCAAGTTCCAGGACAATACAAAATTATCTTTGAGACCTGGATTGGAGACCATGGATCTGGTATCGATGAGTTTGAAGGTGATAATTCATTAGGGTTAGCTAGAGAGACTATGTTTTTAGTTGCAGGAACTACTGCAGATGAGACAACAACTCAGAAGAAACCTGATGATGAGAGTAAAGTGATGTATTCATCTGGTTGGAGTGCTCAGAGAGATGGCGGACCTGATGATAGTTTCTTGTTTAGGCCTTCAGCAACAACTGGAGCTAGTACATCACCAACTTGGGATGCTGGAACGGATTCATATGGAGTTCCTTATGCGGGTGATGACTCAAGTTTAATTTCACCAGTCTTCGATCTTTCCAAAGCTACTTCAGCTAAATTAGTATTCAGTCATAAGTATTCATTTTATGGTTTCGAGTATCCATATGGTAACTATTACTATGATGGTGCAAGAGTTGAGATTAGTACAGATGCCGGAGAATCTTGGTCTGGATTAAATCCAACTGGTGGTGAATTGTATCGCGGAACTATTTACAACTACGCATATTATGGAAATCCTCTAAGTGGTTTGGATGGTTTTACAATGGATTCAGGTGGTGCCTTTGTAACAACTGAGTGTAGATTAGATGCATACACCGGAGATGGATTCGATAATATTCAAATCCGATTCCGATTAGGGAGTGCATTCCCTAACTGGGGTTCATCTTGGGAAATAGATGATGTAGGAATTTATGGCCTTGGTTTCGACCTTGCTATGACTTCTGACTCAAGTCCTTATACTTTAGAAGTAGGTGAAGAATCAACATTCACAACCTCCTTCAAGAATCAAGGTGCAGGGGATTTAGGACCTTCAGGAGTAGTATCTTCAGCTTACGCATATGCATTTGTTGATGACATTGAAGGAAATGAAGTTTGGTCTTCACAACAGACACTAGGTACTTTGGCTATGGCTTACTATGAAGGCAGTATAACACACGGCGGAGAAGCTTCTCCAGTAATGACCTTTACTTATCCTGGTATGGACACAGCAGGTGTTTACACCGCAGGTGTTAAAGTAACAGATTCAGACGGAATTGATTTAGCTGATTTATTTGCGGCAAATAATGTTGCAAGCCACATGTTGATAGTAGGAAAGAGCGCAGCAATGGGCGATCCAGTTCTAACCGGTGGTGAAAACTGGGCAGCTACTGTTAGTGAACCTTCCGATGTCGGAGATGGCGCAATGAGCGTTTCATGGGATCAAACAGGTATTGCAACTGATACTTTGGATATAAGCATTGATGGAGCAGGTGTAGGATATACTCCATCTGATCCAACAGTTCAGCTTGGAACCACAGTCAAGTGGACTAATTCTGATGATGTAACTCATACTGTAACTGACGAGAACTCACAATTCGATTCTTTCGATATTGCTGCAGGTGAAAGTTTTGAAATGACTTTCAATGAAGTTGGTGCTTTCAGTTATTATTGTAAATTTCATCCAATGATGAAAGGTTCAATTACTGTAGTTTCCAGTCAAGATGCAGATGAAATGGTTAGAACAAACTATGTAGAAGTATGGTCTAAAGAATCATTCTTAGTGTTCTGGGCTAATTTTGATATGTCAGACGACAGTTCAATTAGCGTATATGCACAAAAGAAGGGATCCTCGTTAGATGATTCAGATTCATTAGGTCTATGGTCTGCTAACGGATTCAAAATAATTGATGGAACTGACCACAGCGATGTTGGTGATTCATTAGCTTATTCATCCAATGGTTGGAACCCATACTACATATCCTTAGATTCAAAGAAACTAGGATACAATAGTCTTGCGTATGACCCATCCGATGATAATGCATATTCTTTCGTTTTCCGTGCTCGCGGAGTTGAAGGTACAGCAGACATTGGTGGAGTTCAAGTGATTCGAACACTTGATACTGGATTCTTTTTGACAAAGGATACTGATTGGCCGTTAACTTATGACATATTCCCAAGTTTGGCAGTTGAGATAGATTACTTTGTTAAGAACATAGGAACCGTATCGAATTCATTCAGTATGACTCCAGATTTGAATGCTCAAGGTAAAGCATATGATGGTCCAGCTTTCGAGATAGACATCAATATTATGATGAATGGTGTAGCATTTGATGTTATTACTAAATCACAAAATGAAGATGGAACTTGGACTCATGAATTTGAAATGGATCCCGATGATGAAGCAATGGTCACAGTCCGTTTCGTAGCTCCAGATTATAATTCTGAATCTGGTGAACCAGCAGGTAACCGCAAGTTCGATGTTGTAATCAATGGACAGTATGGTGATGAATCTCTAAGAGAACCTATAGCTGCAACATTATTCATTAAACCTTCACAGTTTGTGCTTGGTGAAATGACCTTTGACCGCGCAAGTGTAATCGAAGGGCAGTCCTTAGAAATCACAGTCAAAGCATGGAATGAAGGTAACTACGCATCTGATGTATTGGTTGTCTTCTATGTAATGGATCCTACAGGTGATGCATACTCTACTCCAACAGGAACTCATCGTATGACTCGTGTAGCTTCAACAACTATCGATGTAATGGCTCCTAAGCCAGTATTGGAAGCTGATGGCGTCTATAAGACTTGGGAATTTGCAACAGCAACTTGGGACGATGTATTCATCCCAGGAACAACAGTTTCAGACTATGATACAGTTGAAATGTATGCAGAAATCAATCCTCTAGCGGAAGAAGAAGACACGCTTGCCGGAATTAAGGCTCAAGACGAGTACCTTAACCAAAAAGATGATAATGATGCAGTTGGTCAAATTAACGTCGTCAAGAACAAGGCATCTACTCCATCTTTCGCAGTAGGAATCATTGGTTTGGCTGTAGCAGCAATGGTTGCAGCAATCGGTGCATCTCTACGTAGAGAAGAAGAATAGACGAAATAAGTCAATGAAGGATAAGAGAGGCTTTGAGTCTCTCTTAATCCGATCACGGAAAGTATTAGCGTCAGCTTTAATTCGATAAGGGATTAGCTAGGTAATATGTCAGAACCAATTTCTTATTGGGGGATTCTGATTCTAGTCTTAGTCGGGATTGGAGTGTCCTACTATTGCAAACGCAATCAGTTCATGGTTTCACAATCATTAGTCTTCATCAACTTTGGTATTTTTGCCACATGGTGGATTCTTTTGTTATTAAAACCAAGTATAGCTGTAGATGCTTTTGTTAGTTTAGGGTTCAAGTCTGCTTACTTAGAATCACCGAGCATAGAATTACTTACATTAGTGAGTGCAATGTTTATGCATGCAGGTCCAATGCATTTGCTATTGAATATGCTTATCCTGATTTTATTGGGAGTTCCTTTCGAAGATCGTATCGGTTCACGTTCTTTTTTAAGAATATATGTAGTAAGTGGCATTCTTGGTTCATTAATTACTGGTTGGATTTCAGTTTTGAATCAAAGTGGCTTGGAAACCATCAATATAGGTGCCTCAGGGGCTGTTTTCGGCATCATGGGTGGTTTTGCCTTACTCTACCCTAGAGATGAGATTCCGATGCTTCTAGGTCCTATTTTTATGCATAGAGTGCCAGTATTTCTTGCAACATTAGTTTTTGTGGCCATGGAAACTTTTTATGTTGGAATGGGAACTGAAGATGGCATTGGACATACGACACACATGGCTTCATTTGTTATCGGGGTCTTTGTAGCTCCGTATTATTCATCTAAAGATACTTCGGTTGAAATTAAGTTAAATTTAGATATTGATAAATTCCGTAAAGTTTCAAGTATCACAAAAAAAGGATATTATGAATTAGAGATGATGCAAACTGCCGATGAGCCTGAGTTATTAGATGCTTGGATCGAAACATTTTGGGAAGCGCAAGTGTGTCCAGATTGTAAAACACCAATTACTCCAAAGGGTGTATGTTCGGAATGTGGTACTAATTATTTGAACTAAGCAGTTTCAAAATGTCCGTAGAATATAGCCACTATGATTGATGCAATAGTACACGTGATGAGCATTACTGGAACTCCTACACTCAACCATTCTTTAGTTGAAATCTTATGTCCGCCTCTTTCGCTAATCGAAATTGTCATGACATTAGCACTGGAGCCGATTGGTGTTGCATTTCCACCAAATCCACAACCAATAGCTAAAGCCCAATAGAGAGGAATGACATTAACTTCTTCACTAAGTTCTCCCAATTGATTGATTACTGGTAGCATAGCTGCGCAAAATGGTATATTGTCCACAATAGCAGATGAAATAGCCGAAACCCAGATAAGAACAATTACCAATACAACTTCATCTTGTGATATACTTCCTCCAGGGCCAAAATTATTGAAAATCCAGTTAGCCACTGATTCTAGATGGCCCATTGCTTCTAGACCTCCTACCATAACAAAGAGTCCGGCAAAGAATAGGAGCGCAGCCCATTCGACTTTATGTATTACTTCATGAATATCAAGACGTTTATCTTCAGTAACGCCAATCATACTGATGGACATTGCAATACCAGCGCCACCCAAAGATACTGCTGAAATTTCTAAATTTAAGTGTATAATTTCAACTGCAGCAAACATGATAACAGTTACAGCCAAGGCGCCTAAGGTTCTATACATTAAAATATCATTACTTACAGCAGCCCACTCATCTTCTGCCATTATTTCTTCTACATTTTTTGGTGTTTTTTCTCTCCACTCAGTATAGTGGTATCTCATGTATCCTAGAGTTGCACCCCATGCAATAATTGCTAAAGGAGTAAGATGTTCGATAAAACTAATAAAACTAAATCCTAAACCTCGTTCACTAGTGTAAGATGCAATTAGAACATTAGGAGGATCTCCAACTAAAGTGGCAACACCTCCAGTATTAGAGAATATAGCGAGAGCAATTAGAGGTGGTATTGGACTAATCTCTATTTTCGAGCATATTTTCAAAGTAACTGGAGCAATTAGAATTAATGCAGTTACATTATCAATAAAAACTGAAATAATTGTAGTAAATGTACCTAGATAAACAACTAAAAGCCATGGATCTCCTTTAGATAATTTTGTAGCTTTGATTGCTATAAATTCAAAAAATCCACTAATTTCTAGCATTCCGGCAAAAATCATCATCCCTAATAATAGGCCAATTACATTGAAATCAATTGCTTCGAAAAGGTTGTTTTCACAACCGTCACCGTGTCCTCCTCCGGTACACCAAGTAAGAGCCTGGTAATAGGTTCCAACTAGAAGCATGCCTACTGCACCTCCCCATGCTGCTAAAACTCTGTCAACAATTTCTCCTAAAATTAAGGCAAAGGCAATTATGAAAATTAGCAGAATTAGTATTGCTTCAATGGACATCTTATTATTTCATCTTAGAAGTGGGATAAAAGGTTACGCCAATCGATTCCATATAGGTTCAGTCCAAGTTTTTCTGGTTTTATCGATATCTAGTTTAGAAAGGATTTCATCGTTTTTCGTAAATGTAATGTTATCACTGACATTTCCAATTTGCGTTGCAAAATCAAAACGATTAGCAAATTTTTCTTCACAACCTGGAGCAATCTGAACAACCCATCGGCCGTTCGATTCACTAAATAATTCAATATCGGCCCTTAACTCACTCGTGAGCTCAATATTCGCACCTATTCCACTCATACACATTTCAATTACAGAAATAGCTAATCCACCAGTTGAAATATCATGGCATGCAACAACCTCATCATTCTCAATGGCTTGAATTAATTGCTCCATTCGAGGCATAAATTTTTCAAAATTTGTTGTAGGTACATTTGCACTTTCAAGTTCTAAATTCCGATAATACAAGCTTGCACCCATCTCTTCTTTAGTTTCACCTACAAGCCATATGCTTCCTTCTTTTTTCATGTCACTTGTAGTACATTTTCTGATATCTTTTACTAATCCAATACCCATTAAAACAGGCGTTGGGGGAATTGCACCTTCTATAGTTTCATTGTATAAACTTACATTGCCTGAAACGTATGGGACATCAACAGCAATAGCTGCATCTTTCAAAGCTTCACAACTGGCTCTGAATTGACCCATAATGTCTGGTTTGCGCGGATTTCCAAAACATAAACAATCAGCTATAGAATCTATTCTGGCCCCGACTGACGCTAAATTCCTACACACTTCTTCTACAGCACTCATAGTTCCGTGGTATGGATTTGCTTCCATTAAGTATGGATTAACATCCGAAGTCAAGGCGAGTCCTTTCCAAGAATTATCAACTGGTTTAAGCACAGAAGAGTCGCCAGGTACATCCTTTCCAATCGGTCCTTGAATTGGTTTTAGTACCGTCTTTCCACGTACTTCGTGATCATATTGCCGAATTACCCAGTCTTTTGAAGCAACTTCGGGCTTTCCAATTAATTCATTGATAGCATCATTAAAATTAGTAGGATATTCAGGCTGTATTTTTCTTTTATCAGTTTCATATTCTGGTAGATTATACGGTCTCTTGTAGACGGGCCCTCCAGTTGTAAAATCTAAATCCAGATTTAAAATTTCAACACCATTGTAATGTACAATATTAGTTTTTTCTAATATTACTTCTCCAATGGTTACAGCTTCAACATCCCATGCTTTACATATTGTTAGTACCTTCGCTACATTTTCAGGTTCGACAGTAAACATCATCCTTTCTTGAGATTCAGATACCCAAATTTCCCAAGGCGGCATATTGTCTACTTTCAATAGAACTTTTTCAAGATCAACTCTAGCTCCAAATCCAGCATCCAGGGCTAATTCCCCTACAACACAAGAAAGCCCCCCTCCTCCCAAATCTTTCATGCCTGTCAAAAGCTTCATTTCATTTAATTCTAAACATAAATGCATTAGCGGTTCCTTAGTTATCGGATCACCTAGTTGAACAGCTCCAAGATCCTCTCCAGATCCGGCATCTAAATCTCTAGATGCAAATGTTACGCCATGAATTCCATCACGACCAGTTCTTCCACCTGCCAGAATATAGATGTCTCCAACACCTCCGGCTTTACTATGTATCATTAAATCTTTACGAACTAATCCAATACATCCTACATTTACCAGAGGATTGCCTGTATATTTTGGGTGGAATGATACTTGGCCGGCCACAGTAGGTACTCCAACTCTATTGCCGTAATCACGTATTCCTGCAACTACACCTCCCATCAAATACCTAGGATGTTTTACACCGTCTGCTAAAGTTTCCTGAGGCGTATCCAAATCTCCAAAAAACAAAGTGTCAACTAAAGCTATGGGTTGTGCACCCATACATACAACATCGCGTAAGATTCCGCCTATGCCTGTTGCAGCCCCTCCATAGGGGTCTAATGCAGAAGGATGGTTATGCGATTCAAGTCCCACAGCATAGTAATGTTCATCGTCAAATTCCATGATGCCGGCATCTTCCCTAGCAATTACTTTTTTAGTTGTTTCTAATCCAAAAATCGTTTCTTCTAAAACAGGTTTTGAAGATTTATAACAACAATGCTCAGACCAAGCTTGGTCAATAGCTTGAAGTTCAACATCGGTTGGTTTTCTTCCTTGTTTTTGGAAAAATTCTTTTACTTTTAAGATTTCATCCGGTAAAAGACCAAGTCCTAACTTATCTACAACTTCCCTTAAGTCACTATCTAAATTAACGTAAAATACATTATTTGTTTTGGGTACCAGTTCAAGCATTAATCAGCCACCGATATTGTATAATTATGAACTACTGGATTTGCTAATAATTGCCGGCACATCTTTTCAGCCAATTCAAGTGCAGCCTTTTCTTCTTTGTCAATAATAATACGATAACACTTTGCAGATTCGACTCCATTTATACTATCAAACCCTAAAAGGTTTAGTGCTTTTTGTACATTAGCACCTTCAGGATCTGCCATTCCCATTTTTAGACCAACTCTTATTTCTATTTCTGTAACCATAAAACTCTAAACTAACAGTTTGAGAGCGGGATAAAAATTAAACGGCAGTTTATTTTAAATGAAATTGAATTGCAAACATAGTAAAATTATAATTAAAGTTTGAAATCCAGCGGCGACGTCATCTAGCAGAATCCCATGGCCGCCTTCAATTTTTTCTAAATCTTTTGCAGGCCATATTTTCAAAACATCAAATACTCTAAAGGCAATGAATGATAAAATCCAGATTTGTTGTGTAATTTCATTATTGAGAATTATTAGAAAGCTTATTGGAATTAAATAACCAATAACTTCATCAAGTACATAAATACCCGGATCTTTTCCATATTTTTCTTCACACCATGGAGCAACTTGTAATCCAACATAATACATAATTAAACTCATACAAATTAAGAGCAGCCCTACGTAATGTTCTATATTTTGAACAATTAAATATGCTAATGTGAGCGATCCCAAAGTTCCAAAAGTCCCAGGAGCAACTGGCGATCTTCCTAAAAAGAAGAATGAAACAATACTTTCATTGATCCAATCTTTCGATTTATTCATCCTTAGCTTCTCTCCAAAAATGTGCCATTCTTTGAATCACAGTTAGATTACCCAATATGGCTAAGAATGCAACAACAAATGTAATAATTATTTCGACGTCATTCATTAGTTCTCCAATTAAAAGTCCTATTCCAAAAATAAATAATCTTTCAGGCCTTTCAATAATTCCAATTCCTTCTTGTGAAATGCCTAATCTTTCTGCAGCAGCACGCGCATAAGAGGTTTGAAAAGCTCCAATCAAAGCAGCTATTGCCCACATTTCACCTGAGATAAAATCAATTCCATTTATTGGTTTCATCCATCCACCTAATATCAGTGCCCCAAAAGCGAGGCAATCGGCATATCTGTCAAGAACAGCATCAAGATATCCACCTTTTTTTGAAGAAGTTCCAGTAGCTCTAGCAACTAACCCATCAGCTCCATCAAATAGAGAAGCAAGAAGTCCAATAAGAAAAGCAAAATAGATATCTTTGTTATAAATAAACCATGAGGCCCAAAAAGTTAGGAGAAGTCCCATAACAGTAATATGGTTTGGTTTAATTCCCATTTTTCCTATAACTACTGCTATTGGTTTTAAAAGACGTTCGGCAATATTTTTTAATGTTTTACTAAGCATATAGCTAATATGGCATGGGAGTGGTTATTTTAGTCCCTTGCGCAATAAGCCCATTATACATGGACCGCGACTTGTTAAAACAGCAATTGAAATATACATTAGAAGGGACCGATTTTGATGACCAAGGTGAACTTTATAGAGGGAAAGTTAGGGACAATTACGTTAATGAAGATACCATAACAATGGTAACTACTGATAGAATATCAGCATTTGACAGAGTTCTAGGAACAGTTCCTTTCAAAGGACAGGCACTGGTCGAATTAGCCGATTGGTGGTTTGGAGAAACGGCTGATATTGTTGCTAATCATGTAATGAGACGCCCCCATCCAAATGTATGGACCGTTAGAAGATGTGATCCGATACAAGTGGAAATGGTTGTTAGAGGATATATTACAGGCGTCACATCAACGTCAGCTTGGACAGCCTATGAGAAAGGCGATCGTAATTTTTGTGGTAATGAGTTACCAAATGGGATGCGAAAGAATGAAAAATTACCTGAACCAATCATAACTCCATCAACTAAAGCAGTTCAAGGTGAACATGATGAATCAGTAACACCTTCTGAGTTGTATAAAAGAGGAGTAATTGATCCTGCTTTATTCAAAGAATTATCTAGAATTTCAATGCGATTATATGAAAGAGGAGTTTCTAGAGCTGCTGATAAAGGCTTAATTTTTGTTGATACTAAATATGAATTTGGTATTTCTAAAGGGAAAATAATGTTAATGGATGAAGTAAACACTCCAGATTCAAGCCGTTATTGGATGGCTGATGATTACGAAAAGCGGTTTGAAAAAGGTGAAGAACCACGAAAATTAGATAAGGAATATGTAAGAACTTGGTTAGTCGAAAGAGGATTTACTGGAGATGGAAAACCACCTAAATTAACAGATAAGCTCAGAGTCGAAGCTGCAGCTAGATATATGGAAGTAGTAGAGTCATTTACCGAAGAGCCAATGCAACTTGAAGTAGGTCCTGTTGATAAATCTATATATTCTATATTAAATCCATTTGCTTATTAGCTTCAATAGTCAACTTTATATCCGAACCTTAAAATTGACATTATCCCGAGGTATGAGAAACATACAATAATAAATTAAGGATGGCTCAAAAAAAATCTAGAACTCAGGGAAAGCCAAAATCGGAAACTAAGTTAGCTGAAGAACGTTTCCAAAATTGCGTAGGTAAGCGAAATACTCTCAATGAAGAAGCTCGAGCATTAAGAGACGAAAGAAATTCGTTGCATGATCAACGTAATAAGGTCATGGAAGAAATTATGGCCCATCGTGATGAGATGAAAGCAAATACTACTATTAAGGTAAAGCATCAGAATTTACGCAATAGTGCTCAAGAAAAGGCTAAGCAACTAATTGAACTTAAGCAACAAAAAAGGAAAGATAAAAGAGGTGGAAAATCACTAAAAGATACAGTTCAAGCTTTACATTCTGAAATTCTTAACTTAGAAAAGCGAAGAGAAACTACGGAGATGCCTATTTCCAAAGAAAGAGAAGTAATGGATAAGTTAGCTATTTTGAGAAGAAGTTTAGGTGATCAAGAAGTAGTATTATCCACTCAAGAACATATTAATGCAGAGGTATCTGAGCTAGATACAACTATAGATTCAGAATTTTCTAGAGCTGATGAAGAGCACAAGTCTGTCGTAAACATGGCTAGACAGAATAAGAAAATTTATAAGAAAGTTACTGTATTAATGAAGGAAGCTTCTCATCTTTCGACTGAATCTGATAAAAAGCATAAAGAATTTGTAGACTGTCGAAAGAAAGCAGATAATCAACATGCTAAAGCTATGGAAATGCTTGAAACATTACGTACACATCGTAAAAGTGAAAGTGATGAACGACAAGCCCGTTGGAAAGTTGTTAAGGATCATCGTCAAAATATAAAGAAAGAATTATATGATCCAAAGAAATTAGATAATGTTGCAGATGATGCACTTCAACAATTATTGTCTGGTGGCAAAATCACACTTTAATGGATTCAATAGTATTGGCAGGTGGATTTGCCAAAAGGATGTGGCCTCTTACTAAGAACACTCCTAAACAATTATTAGATGTAGCAGGCAAGCCAATGCTTACACACGTTCTCAAATCTTTAGAAAGAATAAATCCTGAAAGAGTAATTGTATCTGTCAATAGTTTTTTTGCAACTAATTTTGAGAATTATATAAAGAATTATGTGGGTCCATTAAATCTTGAATTATTTGTGGAATCAAGTAATAATGAAGAAGAAAAGTTAGGTGCCCTCGGTGCCTTAAATTTGCTTTTTTCTGAATATTCAATCAAAGGTCCAGTTTTCATTGCAGGCGGCGATAATCTTTCTAATTTTGATTTAAATCAAATGGTTAGAAGATATCAGGAAACTAAGAAAGACGTTATTGGATTATATGATGTTGAAGATCTTGAATTGGCGAGGCTTTATGGGATTGCAGAAACAAACAGCGAAAGTATTACTGATTTCCATGAAAAACCAAGTAAACCGAAGTCAACTTTAGCTGCAACAGCTTATTGGTTATTGTCCGAGAAGGGAATTATTAATTTTTTAGATTATATTAATTCTGGGGGAGATCGAGATGCTCTTGGTAATTTTTTAGCTTGGCATATTCAAAAGGCAGATGTAAAATCGGTTTCTTTTCGAGGTGTTTGGTATGATATTGGGGATTTAGAATCATATAACACTGCACGAAAGTGGCTTTCAAATTAAACAGAGGGCTTTTTTAGAACAACTTTGTCCTAGCTGTAATGGCAACCGATTTTTCATTACTTGGAGAAGTTTTTGTCATTAGTTCATTATTTTTATTGGCTATAGGTTATTATCTTTCAGAAAGAGATCATATATTCTTTGGAAAACGGTTTCCTACAAAAATAGGAAATCAATTTAGTATTTTAGGGTGGTTATCCTTAGGTTTTTTTTGGTGGATTCAAGTAGAATATTACATACTCATAAAAGATCCAGTTAATGCTTTAATTTGTGCAGCTGCAGTTCCTTTTTTCGGATATTTAGCTTACCATGAATATTTGAGTATTATCTGGAAATCAGCCTACGAACCTTTGCGATGGTTAGCAGCTATGACTGTTGTAGCAGGTGGTATCTATTTCTTTGTAGAAAGAGTGCCTTTACTCGCAGGTTGGTTAATACATTTAGTAGCAGAACAGTCAATATGGATTCTTGATATTTTCGGTGTTGATAATACACTTGGTTTGATAGATTATGGCGAAGGATCTAAGATTTATCGTTCAGGTTCAGAACATGAAGAAGTTCGAGTCTCTATTGAAGGTGGTAGTTGGAAAAATCCACTTGCACCTTCTGTAAACATAGTTCTTGCTTGTACAGCACTTCAAAGTATGATAATCTTTGTTGGCGGTGTCATTTGTACAAAGGCACCTCTTAATCGCCGTTTTAATGCATTTTTGGTAACAGTACCTCCAATTTATATTTTGAATTTAGTCCGTAATGCTGTAGTTATTTGGTTAACATATGAGCATGTGTGGGGAGTTGATACATTCTTCTGGGCTCATGCCGTTTATGCAAAAATTGGTAGTTTGCTTGCTCTTGTAGTTCTAGCTATAGCTGTTTTTCATTTTCTACCTGAAATGCAGGATTCAATATTAGGTGTTATAGATCTTCCTTTACGTGAAATGCCCGAAGGAGCTCCCAAAATCCCATTTGCAAAAGATATGCCAAATATGGTAATTTATGTAATAGTGTCTGGTTTAATTTTATTCCCATTTGGAGTTTCTTCAAATTCTATTAGTGAACAAGGGATTGTAGTTGACTGGCCTCTTGAAGAGATGTATGCAATCTCTTTAGTTTTGATTATTTTATCTATATTTCTTCTTTGCTTCTATAGGGATCCTTATCGAGAAATTCAAGAGGGCATCGTTAGTTCTGCAGATGGATTAGTCCAGAAGGTAGAGACTAAACGAGGGATGGTTCATATTTCAGTCTTCATGGGTCTTCAAAATGTACACGTTAATCGTTCACCTATTGATGGTAAAATAATTTCACAAAGGCATAAACCTGGTGGGAATTTACCTGCATTTTCTAAAGATTCAAACAGGAATGAGAGATTAATTACTAAATTAGATACCGACCTTGGAATTTTCAAAATTACACAAATTGCCGGTTTCTTAGTTAGGCGTATTGTTAGTTACATCGAACCGAATGAGTTCATCAAAAAAGGGGGGCGTATCGGACTAATTCATTTTGGTTCACGGGTAGATTTAGACTTTGAATCCTCAGGAATTAGAATAAAAATTAAAGAGGGTGATCGTATCTTAGCAGGACAAACAATAGCTGAATTCACTCCCATGTCATCTCTTTCAGTTGCTGAAAAATTAATGGAAGGTCCTAAAAGGTTGCTTTCAAAAATTCAAGCCTCCGCAATAGATAAGGGTGATTAGCAGTGACCACATTGAAACAAATTTTCAAGCCAGTTACCTTAATTTCTTATGCAGATATAGCTACTTTCACAAGCGCTGCTTTAGGTTTTCTAGCAATTATGTACATAATTGATGGTACTGTTTCGAGTTATATTGTAGCCTTGATGCTACTTCCAATTTCAGCTATAATTGATGGAATGGATGGGGCTTTAGCACGCAAATTTGGAACAAAGCATGATTATGGTAAATATTTAGATTCAATATCTGATTCGATTTGTTTTGGTTTAGCTCCATCTATTTTGATTTATTCATTATATTATGATATAGGCCGAGGGCCAGCTATAGACATAATAGATGATGATCTTAATTTTAATTTTAGATATAATCTAGAAAATATAGTTGCTATTTCAGCTTCATTAATGGTTCTCTTACTTAGCATTTTTAGATTGGCAAGATTTACACAAGGGAATCAGAGCGATAACAAATATTTCCATGGCTTACCTTCTCCTGGTTTGTCTATGTTTATAGTAGTAATTTCAATTAAATATTCTTTAATTAATGATTTTAATAATATTTTAGTTCCAATATCGATAGGGTTAGTTTCATTGTTAACTGTAACTACCATTCCTTATGCCAAAGCTAGAGCTGGCTTTAGAAATCCAATATTATTTGGCATTATAATTTTAATAATTACTATAGTATTTCGTTTTTTTGAGAATGATTTATGGGAATCCATATGGTATCTAGCTTTTGCACTTTACATGTCCTACTTTGCACTAATGCCTGCTTTAATTGCCAAAGGGACCTTCGACGAATAATTATTTTTTTCTTCGATACACCATTATTGCTAACATTGCAATAATAGAGATGAAAGAGGGTCCCGGAAGTAGGGAGTCATCTTCTTCGGTAGTGCTTTCTGGAGTAACATCACCTTCTATGTTCACATTTACAGAAATTTCTCCCATCTCATTGCTATCCGTTTCTGTGACTTCCATCCAAACTAAGGTGAAAGTGTATGCACCAGGCTCTGGTTTATTAGCAAGAATAGATAAGGTTCCGAATTCCATGTTTTCCTCTTGAATGTTTAAAACATCCTCAGGCATAATTGACACCATCCAAAGAGTTTTTCCGTCACCGTCAGTATAAGTTAGCATACTGCTTGTAGTCATGTCATTCGGACCATTTAGTTCAAATCCGATTATCATATCAACATTGCCTAAATTTTCGATTGTAAAGTCAAATTGTTCACTAGTTATTGAATCAGAATCCATATCAAGAGTTATATCAAATGTAGACCTTCCATTACTTGAAATAAAGCAGGTATTAGTTGATGTTAAACATAGTTCAATTTCTTTCTGTTCTTTAAATGGAGCCTGAACAACAATATTTGAAACTGATTTAGCCAATTCATCATCACCAAACATAAGTATGACTTCTAGTCGGTATGTGGCTTCTGCAGTTTCTTGAGGCACTGTTACAGTTACTGTAAAACTAGTTGCCCCCTCAGCTTCTAAATCAATTTCGGTTATTGCCAATGTGGCCCATTCTCCAGCATTTCCTTCTGTTAAAATCGTTAGCAATTGCGCACCATTACTATCGCTTAATATGGTAAATTCAAAGTCTCCTGAAGTTCCAGGTGCAATATTCATTAGACCGCTACTATCTCGTATAAGAGTTGCACCAATGGTTAATTCTTCTACAATTACTTTAACTGTTTTATCATCTTCTGCACTTTGGTCATTTCTTGATGTCGCCCAAATTTCAACATAAGCATTCCCCTCATCTGCATCAGCAGGTACACTAATCACTGCAGTTACAGTATCTTCACCTCCAGCTCCAATAAGTATCCCATTTTCTTCAAAGGCAACCCATGAAGCTTCTTCACCTCTTGATTCGAGATCAAAAGTATCTTGTTCATCTCCATGATTATAGATAGTTATCTCAACTTCCACATCTCTTCCTGCAATCGTTTCTATATTTGTAGGGTCTAGTGTGATTTCTACTTCATAATTAACGGGATTATCAGTCACGGTTATTAGTAATTCAAGTTCTTCAGTTGTTCCATCACTTGCAACTATAACAATAATCAAATCATAATCACCCAATTCAGTGTCTTCATCTATCTTTAGTGCTAATTCAAGATCTCGGCTTTCGTTACTATGAAGTTCTAATTGATTTGCAATTTGTCCCCAACTAGCAGCACTTCCAGTCATCTCGATATCGAAAATATCGTCACCACTTGCCCGATTACTAATTATCAAATCAAACATAATGTCATCACTAGGTTCGCCTTCTTTGTGGTCATTGAATGTAGTTATTTCAGGAATACATATCATTGCAATTTCAATATCTTCTTTCATTAGATTATTTCGATGACTCTCATCGTCTTTGAGGGTTTCAACAACAAAAGTAACTTCTCTAGGATTTTCACTTTCCCATTCCCAGTCTAAAGTTTCTTCTTCACCAGATTCAAGATTTGTAACTATTTTTGTTTGAGACCATAGTTCATTTCCTTCAGCATCCTCAACTCGAGCTTCAACTTCGAATGCAGTCTGATCTTCAGAACCATAATTTTTGATAACGCTTGAGAAAGCAATAGTTGAATTTTCATTAGTTGGTGTTTCAATGTCCAATGAATCAACACCGACATCATCTGCAGCAGCTGCAGCCCTTAACCAATCAAGAGCACGGCCTACCATGTCCTCTCTATCTTCACTATTATTTACAAAAGCAAATGTAAACGGAGAAACAATTACTCTGTAATCACCTTGATAGTGGAGTGATACATTGAATACTTGTGGTGCATCATCCCAATTTGTATTTCCATTTTCAAAATCATCAGATAATAGAGTTCCATGTATCGAATCAGTTAACTCTACATTATCAAAATACCATCCTTCATAATTGTCAGTTACACTGTCAGAACCAAATCTAAACCTAAATCTTACATCTTCACCAGAAAAATTGGTTAAGTCAAAAGAAGCTTCAACCCAACCTCCGGAATCGCCGTAATATCCAGATTCCCCATCTAATCCAGAAACCGAATCTCCAGGATATCCACCACTTGGATAAATTACTTCCCAATCTTCACCATCATTAGTTGTGATTTGAACGTTTCCTCCATCATAAGGATAGGTTGAACTTTCAGTACTATAATAGTGCTGGAATTTCAATTGCCCGCCAGTACTTAGTTCATATTCGGATGAAGTATATATTGAATAATCCCAACCACTTTCATATTCACCATTATTTTTACTTTCGTCCCCAATCCACATAGAATGTGTTGGACTGTATGCTTTCCTGTTAGAATCTTGTTCGGTGTCTACAATATGCCACCAATTGCTATTACCAGTATAGAAAGCACCGACAGCATCATCAGTTGGTCTAATCCAGTCTGTATAGTCATATCCAATTATACTGCGATCATTCATATCATATTCAGCTTCACCAAAAATTTCATCATCATTAACTCCAATTAATGGATTTGGCACTCCAGAACCATCACTAACATATCGGACTTTGAGATAATCATATTCAAAACTTCCTTCTTCTCTTGAACCTGTAGAACTATTCAGGGCAGTCATAAATTGTTGTCCCATTATCCACATGCTTCCTCCACCATCCAGATAATCACCAATGCAGGCTTTCCAGTTGGTTAAGTTTAGTTGACGGTAGTCCCCTTGAACCCAGACAACGACGTCATAATTAGACATCAATTCATTTGTAGGATAAGGATGTAATTCACCATATGAACCAGCTTCAATATCATATGGAATAGTGTAAACATCATAACCTCTACTTTCTCCATTATTGAAATATTGTTGAAGAGCTAACTTCATTCGCGTATCAATTTTATCAATATCATAGTAATTATTATATCCGTTATTTTTACCAAAGTTAGCATCAATTAGTAGAACTTTGTCACCTCCAGCTTGATCATAATAGAATGGAGTTACAGAGATATCTTGACTATCTTCAGTTTCAGGATCATCACGACTTGTTATAGTAACAGAAAATTGATGTTCATCTCCAGTAGATGCAAGAGTTGGTGAAATAACAGCTACAGTAAAATTATAGCTTGAACCCGATGAAAGATAAATTGTAGTAGTATGCGAAATTATTTTCCATTCATCAGGCTCACTAATATAGTCAACAGTTATATCATAATATCCACTATTTTCTCCAGTATTTGTTGCAGTAAAATTAAAAATAACTGATTCGCCAGATAATACATCTTTGGCTTGTTCTTCGACAGTTAATGCAATATTATATCCACTTTCAGCAATATCTATATCTGATTCTTTAGGATTATTTCCTACACGTTCATCACCATCTAGTAAAGTTTCAACTCTTATTGTATAAGTTCCATTTGTACCGCCTTCCCAAACCCAATCAAGTGTAATATTATCTTTAGATTCAAGTTCACCAATAGTCTGGGTTTGATTATAAACTTCAGTTCCATCATCTTTTGTTACCGTTCCTCTTACATCAAAAGAATTTTGGTCCTCAGTTCCAAAGTTATAGATATTAGAACTGAATGCTACAGCTCTTCCCGGTTTAGCAGTATCTGGTGCATCCAAATCCTTTGTTCCGACATCATTAGGAATTGGTGGTAAACTATACAAAGTAAAATCATCAACATATAAACCATCATATTGAGTATATGTGTCTGATACAAAGCGGACTCTAAAGGACGCATCTCCTTCATATTCACTAACATCGAATTCTATGTATAACCATCCGTTATCATCAGCATCTTCATATTCTTCTGAATACTCTCCATTATCTCCAGGGAATGAGCCAAATGTTTCCCATTCACCAGATATATTAATTTCAAGTATCGCAGAATCAGCAGGGCCTGCTATTCCAAACCAAACCATTGCAGAAACATATTTCTCAGATCCATCTCCCAAATCAATCATCGGGGTTTCAAGTGAGTCATTCAAAGAAGGACTATAGGTTCCCGTATCTGGATTTCCTAAATACCATGAATAATCTCCAGAATAGGTATTTCCATGTTCTTCTTCAATATTATAATAATTCCATTCACTTTCGACGACATCAGATCCCCAGTCTCCATCACCATCTTCAAAATCGTCTTCATAATCAGTAGTTATACCTTCTTTAATTTGAAAATTATCAATGTACCATCCTTCATATGTATTAACTGAGGAGTCCGTTCCAAAACGGAATTTGAATTTAACATCTTCACCAGAATAATCACCTAGATTAAAATTTGCAGTTTCCCAACTACTAGTTTCACCATCTCCTGAATTTCCGGTGTAACCAGGTTCATTATCTAAACCAACAACAGCATCATCAGGGTATCCACTATCTGGCGTAATTACTTCCCAATTTTCTCCATTATCTGTAGAGATTTGTACATTTCCACCATCCCAGCTAAATTCAGTATTATACCAAATATCTACTACCAAAGTTGGATTTGTACCTAGTGTGTGTTCATTAGCAGTATATAGCGCAAAATCCCAATTATTATCATATTCACCGTCTCCTTTAGATTCATCTCCAACCCACATTGCGTGGGTTGGGCTTGAAGCTTCACGGTTTTCATCTTCATCAGTATCAATAATATGCCATGGATTGCTCAAAGATTTGTAATTAGTCCATCCATTGGTACCATCTTCCATGTCATCTGAGAATTCTATGTCTACACTTCTCATCAATACAGAAACAAGGTTATTTTCTGGAATTTCATCACTATCATCATCTAATTCGGCTTCAAACCAGAATGTTCCATACTCGTCAGTTTCCCATTGCCAATCTAGAGTTATTGATTCCCCAGGGCTTAAATCATCAGTATTTTGAGAACCACCATTGTATACAACTCCTCCAGCGCCATCGTATACTTTACCAATAACATCTGAATTCATCGTGACATCACCAATATTTGTTACAAGAACACTCATATTTCTTTCAGTATCCTTTTCAGCAATCATAGGATTAACATGACCTTCTGATAGTTCGACATCATAGTTTACATATGTATTAACTGCAATTTGTTTATCATTATTATCTTCTTTTTCATCATTAGCTATTGTTGCTGTTGTTTTTATTTCATATTCATAATCTTCATCATCAGGAGTATCCCATTCAAATTCAACGAATGCACTTTCTCCAGCATTAAGAGAAATAGTATCAGTATCTGTAAATCGGTAGGTGCTATTCAAACATCTAATTTCAAGATCTACTTCAATATTGCTTTGGTCTTCAGTTCCTCTATTTCTTACAGTTACATTGATTAGATTAGTTACATCTGGTTCAATAGTATGCCCGTCTAGAGGCGTATTGAATCTACCTAAGGCAACATCATTTTCCAATTGCTCCACGAGATATTCTACTATATTCTCCATTAATTCATCTCTATCTGAACTTTCAGTAATTGAACTAAAATCGACAGCCATAAAAATTAGTTTGAAATCTTCTTCCGTTCTTATGGTTGAAATATTGTAATCATCTGCAGCTCCAGAACTAAGTACTTTTTCAAAACCATCTCGTGGATTTATATCATCACCGAAATCACTAGATATCGCATCAGCATTGTATTCAACTCCATCAGAGACTGGGTCATCATCTACACCATATAGAATAGCAGGCGTAGTTCTATCGTGATCTGCATATGCAACACCAAGATAATCATATTCGAAATCACCTTCGCCTCTTTCACCATCTGCTGAATCAAAGTCATAAAGAATATCATGGCCAATAGCCCATAATGCACCTCCATCTTCTAAGAAGTTAGCTACATTTGTCTTATCTTCATTAGTAAAAGTAACATCAGTATCACCGCTTTGATAATCAGCTCCACAAGCCCAAATAATTAAGCTATATTGACTTAATGTATCATAATCAGGGGCATTTTGTCCACTATCTACTCGGATAATGTCATATCCTATTCCTGTAGACATATTGTCTAGAGCTGCAGAATAATATCCATCCGTTTCAGTTCTTGTTCCTCCATTATTACTACTATTATCATCATCCAGAAAGAGAATTAGAGGGTATTCTACCGATATGTCTTGAGTGTCTTCATTGTTATCTTCATTTGATTCTCTTATTTGTTCTTCTTCATCAACAATTACTGTAATTGTGTGTAGACCTCCAACAGCTCTCCATTCTATTTCAGCATCTGCAGTATTACTACCTGGGACCGTTATACTATCTTTTCCAATATAGTTTCCATCCCAGTAAAAACTAGCGTTAGTTGTTACACTAACCAATCCACTGGATCCTCCATCGTTTGCAATTTCGGCAGTAATAATTATTGTGTCTCCACCAGTTGGTGAATCGTCGCTAAATGTTATTTCGTTTATCGATAAATCAGGGTCTCCTTCATCAGCCAACGTATTCATTGCTGAAAAAGGTAACATTAATATGGCTAACAGAAAAGCAGTTAGTTTTCTCGTCATGGTCGTTCCTAATACGGTCAACCTTACCGATTATAAAGGTGTGTTTACTCTCTACGAGAGTATTTTTTATGCTTTAATCTTCCATCATATTCTAGAGGCATAGCCTCACTTTCTTTCCAATCATTTCCAATTTTAGGAAAATATATGCACCCTTCTCCACTAATATTATCAGGTACTAAAGTCATATCAATTATATCGGCCTTATTCATAGCTTCACTGTATATTCCTGCACCACCAATGAACCAAATATCACCTTCACAGGTTTCGAGAGCTTCATCGATACTTCTAAAACATTCTATATTGTCAATATCATTCCTAGTTATCACTATATTTCTACGTTCAGGAAGTGGTTTTATTGGTAGAGATTCCCAAGTTTTCCGGCCCATAATAATTGTATTTCCAATAGTCAAACGTTTGAATCGTTTTAAGTCTGCAGAATAATGCCATGGAATAGTATTATCTTTTCCAATTATACCTTCGGGAGAAACTGCAACTAAAATTCCTTTCATACAGCGACCTTGAATGGAATAAAGGTCTTGGGATTATAATTATCTAATTTAAATTTCGAAAGGATTATTTCAGTATCTGCATCAAGCAAATTCATCACATCATCCAAAGTTTTTATGCTTGGATCAATTGTCAATTGAGGCAGGATTCCAATTTCTCTTTGTAACTGTTTTTTTAATCCAGGAATATGGTCATATTCTTCCATAGTCCCATTAGCTTTCTTTGTATAAATATGAGCATCAACTAAGGAATGACCAAAGGTACCTACTTTCATTCCAGATAAATGTGCAAATAGATGTAAAAGAAATGAATAACCTGCAATATTGTAAGGTACGCCTAAGGCTACATCACAACTACGTTGAGTAAGATGAACACATAAACGAGGTTCATTATTTCCATCATATTGAACATTAAAAATGAATAAAAGATGACATGGTGGAAGTTTACTCGTTTGTGCATTTCCAGGGGCCCATGCAGAAATCACCATTCTACGGCTATTAGGATTTTTTTGTAATGTATCTAATACATAACGTACTTGATCATTGAATTCTTTTTTATCATGTACTGGAAATTTTCTCCAAAAATTACCGTATGCACTAGGTACATATCCTTCTTCATCAGCCCAATGATCCCAAAATTTACAGCCGTGCTTTTTTAATAGTCCGATATGCAAGTCTCCAGATAAAAACCATAAGTTTTCTATTACTATATTTTTCCATGAAATTTTTTTAGTTGTTAGCAGTGGAAAACCATTGTTAAGATCTATTGAATAATTTAGATTAAAAGCCGATATTGTGTCGATACCAGTTCGATTTTCTTTCCGAGTTCCTCGAGTTAAAACCTCATTCACTAAGTCCAAGTACTGCTTCACCTAATCCCAATAGGAAGGCCCCCTAAAGCGTTGTTCTATTTTCGAAAATTATATATAAATTGTTGTAATGTGTATTGAATGCCTTTTCGTATAGTTGACCATGACTCAAATCAAATTTTACTTGAATCACTACATGTATCTGATTTAATAGAATATATAGACAAAAATTCTGAGGATTATATAGTCAAAGAATTAACTATATCTTAACTATTTCTTTATCCCGAAACTAAGATTTCAATACTCTCTGCTAGAGCAATATCTTTTTCAGTTACACCATTTACATCATTAGTCGTTGAGGTTATCTTAGCAGTTCCATTATTCCCAATAGCAATATCGGGACAATGATTAATTTCTATAGATATACTTGCAACGTGTTGAACAAAAGTTACTGCAGCCTCAAAATTATTAAAAGAAAATGTCTTTTCAATATTTTTGTAAACATCATTATAAGTCCATCCATCAAGCCCTACCAATGCTTTTTCACAGTCATTGTCACTCAACAGTTCAGACATACATTATGAACTCTACTATGCTATTTACAATTTGGCACCTTAACTACTTATAAACGATTTCAAGATACAACCTTTGTGTTACCTTCTGAACGAACAATGAATTTTGGTTTTACACTTTCAAAAGATTTTCCATATCCTAGATTTTTAGGCTTTTTTGGAATGTTGTTTTTTATGTTTTTTTCAAGGTCAATTATTGAAGAATACTACATAGATATAGTTCTTGATGGAGCGCCTTTTTATGCATTACATAACACAGACGGAGATATTTTAATAATATTTACAGAATTATCTCTTTGGATATTATTGTTAATTCTTTATGTGGCAGTTTTAGTATTTTTATTCATTATTCCTTTAACTCTTCATTTTAGAGGATTAAGTTCCTGGGAGTGGGATCCTACAACTGTAGTCTTCTGGTTAATTACAACACGAGGAGTCTCTTTATTTCTTACTGAAATTAAAAATACAAATCCGAATCTTGAAGATTTTGTTGATATTTTAATTACAATAGTTGATTCAATTTTCATTTTATTTTTGACGGTCTTTTTATTAAGATCATATACCAATTTCTTTGTACCTGTAATGTCTGAATGGTTACATGTAGGAAAATCAGATACTCAATATGGTCCAATTTTAGACATAATCGGTTCTTTATTGATTATTACATTTGGAGTAACTAATTTTCTTTCAACTTTCCATGTTGATTTTGGAGTTTTACTTGCTGGAGTAGGGGTTGTTGGTCTGGTTATTGCGCTGGCGGCTCAAGATACACTGAGTAATTTCTTTTCAGGAATTTTACTTCTTTTAGATCAAGGTTTTAAGACTGGAGATATGATTAAATTTGAGGATACTTACTGTATTATTAGAGAGGTTGGTCTACGTTCAACTAAAATTTACGATATTATTAATCATGTAATAATAATTATACCAAACAATTCTCTTGCAAATCAAAATATTCGAAATCTTACTAAACCAGACCGTTACTATAGATTGAGAATAGAAGTTGGAGCTTCTTATGGTTCCGATCCTAGAAAAGTTGAAAAGGCACTGTTAGAAGTGGCTAAGCAAAACAAGGACATAGAACAAGATGATCCAACTAGGCTTCCATTAGTCCGTTTTCAAGAATTTGCAGATTCAGCATTAAATTTTGCATTGGTTGTTTGGATAAAGAATGTAATTAAAATAAGGCAAATTAATTCTGATTTACATCATGAAGTATTTGGAAAACTAGCTCAAGAAGAGATAACAATAGCTTTCCCACAAAGAGATGTACACCTTTATGAACCTTCTAAACAAGCTCCCAAAAAAGTTATAGAAGAGGTTGTTGAAGAACCTGAGAAAAAAGCAGAATTAATTGAAGGTCAAAAAGCTAGACAAGAGGCTCAAGAAAGAGCGAAGCAAGCCGAAGAAGAAGTCAGGCAAGCTGAAGAATCGGCCAGACAGGCTGAAGAAGAAAGAGCTCAGTTAGAAGCTGAAGAAGCTAAAAAGCAGGCTGAAGAAGCTGCAAAAAAGGCGGAAGAAGAAAAATCTCAAAAAGCTGTAAAAGAGGCAAAAATTGCTGAAGATGTGGCCAAAAAAGCTGAAGAAGAAATGGCTAAAATTGAGGCTAATGAAATTGCGAGAAAAGCTGAAGATGAAGAAGCACGTCTTCAGGCTGAAAAAGAAGCTGAAGAAGCGGCAAGATTGGTTGAAGAAGAAAAGGCACAAAGAGAAGCTGAAGAAGCGGCAATATTAGTCGAAGAAGAAAAGGCAAGAAAGGAAGCTGAAAAAGCTGCCGAAATAGCTGAGGAAAAGAAAGCTAAATTAGAAGCTGAAGAAGCCGTAACAAGAAAATTAATTGAAGACATAAAGGGTAGACGCAACTCTGAAGATTGATAAAATTATTCTTCAGTATACCAGATAGGTGGAGTAAACAAATCGTCTGAACTTCTTTGAATTATAGGAAGAGTAAGTACACTGTTTTGGTTAGTTCCAATAGTTACATATCCGCTACTTACCGGCGATGGAACATAATCATCATTTGTTTGACTTATTACTAATTCTAAAGCATTTCCTGCAGGTATTACAACATCCATAGCAAATAATTGCATTTTAGCATTAACAGTTCCTGTAACTGTACATGGTTGCCCACATTCTCTTCCACCTTGATAATATCTAAGATCCATTACGCCGTGTCCAAGGTGTATTCCTCCAGCAAGAGATAGCTCAACATAGAGGTGACCTGAGGTTTGACCTGGCGGAATAGTAACTTCTACATGGAAAGTAGGTATTCCTGAAATTCTTGTTTCATTCTCAAATACCTCGGTTTCAAGAGTTAATGTTCCCGTTGGGCCTATTAATCCTGAACCTGAAGTGACCGCAAGCCCTTCACTAATTGCTAATTGTAAGAATTCACGGTCATTTGAGGGCCATGTTTCTTCAACTCTCCAGCTTCCTAGATTATCTTGCATCTCTACATGTAATGCCGGTTTTAGATTTCCTTCATATAGGTAATAATTAAACCATTCTAACAAATCTTGAGCCCAGTCATATCTTACGGACTGAGGATAAGCTTCAGCCCCCCTTCCAGCCGACATTCCGCTTTGATCACCGGGCCTGTCAGGATAGTGATGGCCCCATTGACCAAATAATCCCTTAATTTCGAACCCAGCAGTTTGTAGCTCTTTGTAAGCGGGGAAAGCCATGTGCGGATCCACATTCCAATCTTGCATTCCGTGTATAAAGTATATTGAACCATTATAATTCTGCATGGCCCTTTCTAGAAAGTGTCTATCAGTCCAATAAGTATTACCTACGTAATTTACTTCATCTCCTGCTAAGTATGCTCCAGGTCCATTGGCATAGCCTTCAGCATATCCTTTACAGGCAGTTTGCCAATCTTCACTATCACCATCCCATCCAAATGAACCATAAACACCATTATGCATTCCTAACCCTCTCGCTTCCATCGATCCATTTCTCCACATTAGGTCATGAACACCAATAAGTCCTGAAATTGGGATAATTGTTTTTAAATGTGGATTCCCAAACATTGCAGCTTGCCAAGGGGTGCTTCCATCGTACGATTTTCCTATAATTCCAACATTGCCATTACTCCATTCCTGTGTTCCCAACCACGTAACTGCAGCATCAATTCCCATTTGTTCACTTAAACCCATAAAATCCATACAATGATTTGACATGCCAGTTCCAAAAACAGATACTTGAGCAACTGCATAACCATGAGGGACCATATTTTCAATTAAGAATTTCCCGAGACGGTTTGCAGGTGTTAGAGCATCTACATCACCATCATCATAGTAAGGTCCAACATCAGCAATAACGGGTATTTTAGTTCCATTAGGAACATTTGGTAACCATAATCCTAAGTGTATTTTACAATCATCAGTAATAGTACATCCTAATTCACTTGAAGGCAAATCGACTTCCACGAAAATACTTTCAGGCCCTGTTATTTCATATTCACCTTTTTCAAGAGTATAACTGTAAGATTCAGTTGTATTGAATGGTTGATTCACCCTTTCCCATACCGGAACTAGTCCATTTCTTGATATTATGTCATCTATACTATCCTCATTATCTTCAGTAAGATAAAGCAATACAGATGACAAAAGCAGTATCGCTACAGTAATTCCTGCAAATATCCGTTGTTCCATAGATGATTATTTACGGCCTTGATATAGAGTTTCACTGTAAAAATTATTTACTCACCGTCAATTGTTTTTTCTATTTTTGGTAATCTTAAATAACCTTGATGGAAAAGCGCTCCAGAGGCTGTAAAAAAGGCTATAATACTAGCAATTATTATTGTAAAATCATGTAATCCATAATGTACATGCTCAAGTGCACTTGCATACAAATATTGTAAGAAAAGATAAAGAAATGCGAGTCTACCGGTAACGCGAATTCCATTATCATTTCTTATTGCATAAGCAATCCACATTCCAGCTCCGCCAAGGAATACAACAGTACCAAGACCGAATAAAGTAATAATTAAAAAATCTCCAATACTCATATCTGAATATCGACTTTCAGTTATCAACAATTTCCAAAATTCAATAGTTCCTCCAAAGAATAATCCATATCCAGCCGAATAGTAAGGGGCTGCAGGTTCATCCTTGAATGTCTTTAGATTAACTCCTATAAACATAAACATCATTATGATGAATGGAGTAACTAAAATCATCGAAGCATAAGCAACATCAGTATACAACTCAGTCCCACTCAAAAGCATTATTACTTCAGCAATACTACCTAAAACAACTCCAATTCCACTTGCTAAGTAGAGTTTACGTTCCATAAGTCTATCTTCTAGACCTTTTATTATGTAAAAAAAGAGTAGCATTGCAGGTATGATATACATCAACATGCCGATTACATTTGCCTGAAATATGACTGAATCCATGTTTATTTTTTACGATGCCAAATAGTCATTATAACTAGTGATAAAATAGCAAAGCTAAAGTTGAAGCCAGGTACTTTTTTATCTTGTATTTCTGTCACTGGAGATATTAGATATTCTCTTAGCGTGATTGAATTTATGTGAACTTCATATAATGGTCGATCAGGCCCTCCCTGAGCTCTTGGCATACTACCATCACCGTCTACATCATTTGTTGTAGGAACTCCTGCTGCAGCTTGTACTAATTCTAAACCTTCTCTAACCACTCCAAATACAGCATAACCAGGATCTCCATCCAATGTTCTATTTCCATTATCTAATCCATGTTGTGGGGTATCACAGATATAAAATTGGCTTGATGCGGAATCTGGATCAGTTCCTCTGGCCATTCCAATCGCCCCATTAATATGAGTTAAATTCTCATTTATCTCTAATGGAATTGTATTATCAGAGCCTCCGTCTCCACATGTAGGATTAGTTCCAGGATAAGCTATGATTTCAGTACATGTGGGGTCGCCACTTTGTATTACAAAATCATTAATAATTCTATGAAAGAAAATGCCATCATAGAAACCTTGTTCAGAAAGGCTCACAAAATTTTCTACAGTAATTGGAGCCCAATTCAAAAATAATTCTAATACAATTTCTCCTTGAAAGTCATTTCCTCCTCCGGTTCCAGCCTCGTATGTCAAATTGATAACTACGATTGGATTTCCAACGAATGATTCTTCCATTGGGCTTGCTTCAGCCTTAGCTGTAGGCGTGAAAAGCATCATTGCCAATAGAATAATTAATATTCTCACATAATGCCTATTTTTGGCTTCTTTATACGATTATAGTATAGAGCAAGTCTTAAATCCACGTCAAATTAAGAATAGTATGGATATTAAGGTAACTGAAATGGCAAAATCGAAATTACATGACATGGGAGTCTCCGATGAGGTATTTTTACGAATAGGTGTTAAATCTGGAGGATGTTCAGGGAATACATATGATGCGCTTCTCGATGATAACATGCAGGAATTTGATGATGTTTATTACACAGATGATAAACTCCGTATTGTTTCAGACAAAATAAGTTCGGTTCATTTGGATGGACTTACAATTGATTTTTCAAATGATTTGATAGAACCTGGGTTTAGACTTACAAATGCAAATGCACAAGGATCATGTGGTTGTGGTTCTAGTTTTAGTACTGAGCCTAAAGTAAACACTGAAACCAGCTTCTCGGTATAATAATGGTCATAAGTCCAATTTCAATATTAGGTGGCGAGTCAGTTTATTGCATCAATGAGGCTCAAATGCGTGATGCTCAGAGACTAGCCAAAGAGGATCCGGAATCTTCAGACAAGATACAATCTCAACTTAAAGAAATAGAGAATGCATTATCTCGTAATGAAAGGGCTGCATTGGCCTTTACAATAATAGAAAATCTTCGTGAAAATCGCGAAAAATAGTATGGAAGAATCTATCAATGTACTAGGAAGTACACTGGAACCGTGCTCAGTAGATCCAATGACTGGTTGGTTTAGAGATGGTTGTTGTAATACAGATAATAGTGATTTTGGGCGACATACAGTTTGTGTAGTAATGACTGATGTTTTTCTCGCATTTTCTAAAGGTGCTGGAAATGATTTAAGTACTTCAAATTCAGATTTTCCTGGTTTGAAAGAAGGAGACCGTTGGTGTCTTTGTTTATCACGTTGGGTTGAAGCTTACGATGCCGGAATGGCACCTCATGTAGTTTTGGAAGCTACACATGAATCTGCATTAGATATGGTTACATTAGAAAAATTTAAAGAGTATGCATTTAAATCAGAATGATTATTGATGTAATTCTTTACGAGGATCTTCATCAGTTCCCCA
>JAPYSW010000005.1:0-8843 GCA_029936395.1 Candidatus Poseidoniia archaeon | reverse complement strand
TAAATCAGAATGATTATTGATGTAATTCTTTACGAGGATCTTCATCAGTTCCCCATTTAATTATAAAATCTTTAGTTTTTTCGTACATTTCTTCGAAAGAGTCCCAAACATATAGTGTTGGTTGATATTTGGTGACATCATAAAATCGTGTTTCCATTTCCTCAAAATCAGGTGTGCGATATTCAATTTTAGAATTACATACACAGGCTTCATCGTTCCCACATCCTTCACCATTAGTACATGCATGTTCCATTTCTCCAAAAGACGATAGTAAGCCAGGTCCCACAGCCTTTACTTGTCCTTGTTCACGACATGCTCCAAATTCTAACACGAACCAATAGATAGTACCTAACCGTTTGATTGCAGCTTCGCTTTTGGTTTTAATATCAGCTTCACCAAATAGAATATTTAATTCAGCCCATTCCGGAACACCTAGCATTGCAGTATGCCCTACTAATTCGTGTACAACATCAGGTTCGGGCGTGTAGAATGGTCTCGATGAATGCCTAATATATTGAGTTGATAGAAATACTTTATTCGCTAGGGCAGTATGGAATGTTTTAGGATGAACAAGCCCACCAACAGGTTCTTGTCTAAAACCAGTCATACTCTGTAATGTTTCACTTACTTCTTGTAATTGTGGTATTCGGTCATTTGGTAAGCCTAATTTTCTAGCATTATCTAAATATGGTTTACAAGCATATTTTTGGTGTACTGGGGCAATTCTTTCCATTATAGCTGCCCAAACAGCATCTTCATCTTCTGAATAAGGAGCATGAGGGATTTTAGTATTTCTTCGTTCTTCCATACTCATATCGTTCCATTCCATCGCAATCTTTGCAATTTCATTTCTTCTTGAACGATATCCTTCATCCTTAAAACCGGGATGGTCCGGATCAAGTTCCACAAAGATATTTCCTCCAACTATTTTTACAGCTGAGTTTGCTTCATCTGTTTCTTCATTTACACCTTCAGTTGGTCCATGCATTGAGTATCACTAAAAGGGTAATTACAGGACATAATAAATGCATTGTCACGGTAAAACTATTTATGCCCTCTAAATAACTTAAGAATATGGATATAGAACAGGAAGACCGGACATTGAAGGTAATCATGTTTTTATCAGTAATTGGTTTGATTGATTCTATTTATTTAACATACTTACATCATCTTGTTGCAGATGGTGGAGGTTGTCCTACACAGAATCTTCCTGGTTTAGATTGTGGAGTAGTATTATCCAGTGCACAGTCAGAGTTATTTGGTATTTCTGTAGCTTTATTTGGCATTCTTGGATTTCTTACATTTTTTGGATTAGCGTTAGATCGTTTTCTTAATATGGATTTAGATCGGACATATTACAATACATTATTATTACCTGTAACTGGATTAATAGGCACAATATTTGGTATTTATTTGACGTATGCTGAGGCCTTTATCATACATCAATGGTGTCCTTTTTGCTTGATAGCTTTTGGATTAACTTTGGCAGCAACCTTTTTTTCCCTTAGGGAATACGGTGCTGATTTGAAAGAATTCTTTGGAGAAAAATAGATGGCATCAAAAAGAAGGCAGAAACTAGAAAGAAAGAAATCTCAAGCAGGTAATGAACAAATAGCCGCTAGACGCGAAGCATTCAATGACAACTTATGGAAAATAGGCGCACCTATTGCAGTTTCTATAATTCTTATTACAGCAGTTTATTTTGGATTCTTTTATGAATTAGGAGCTCCTAATGCAGATGGTTGGAAATTAGAAGAAGCTGAAAGTGGAGTGATATATTCATCTGAAGATTATTATGACAATGGGAAGCTGACTTTTATTGAGTTTTTCCATACTGATTGCCCTCATTGTCAAGATCAAACTGAACCATTAAAAGAAGTTTATGAAGAATATGGAAGAAATAACACCATAGATATGTTTTCTATTGGTGGATATAAACTGAGTGATCAAGACACTATAAATGACATTGAAAGTTTTAAATTTAAATATACTCTAGAATGGCCTCATCTTTATGATACTAATGGTGAATTAATGAGAGATTATGGTTTCAGTAGTTATCCTTCTATGGCTCTTATTAAGGATGGTGAGATGGTATACACTCACAGCGGAGAGTTATCTTACGATGAACTTTCTAAGGAAATTGAAAAATATAAATAGATACATTGTTTAAAATAAGTGAGAATAAATAAAATATGACAAATAAAGGCGTTCTAACATTTTTAATAACTGTTTTATTTGCTTTTACAGGTTGCCTTGATAATTTTAAGGATGCAGATACAAATGTTTTTTGGGGTGATGATTGCTTAGATGAATCTTCTGATTGTCCCGAAAATCCAGCTCCGGAGTTTATTTTAGTTGATCAAAATAATACCGTAGTTAATTTATCTCAATTTGAGGGTAAAATAATAGTATTGACTTTTGTTTACACTAATTGTCCAGATGTTTGCCCAGCAGTTACTTACCAAATGAAAAAATTAGCTGAAGAGCTTGGTGATGCCTATGAGGAATCGGTAGTTTTCTTGTCCGTGACTGTAGATCCAGAGAGAGACACTCCTGAAAATTTAGCAACTTTTGCATCTAATTACAATGCCTATTGGCAGTTTCTGACAATAAATTCTACATTTCCTGAAAATCATATGGAAGCTATGTGGAGTGATTACAAAGTTCAAGTTATCAAAGAGCCTGATGATTGTTCAGGATATGGTCACTATATGGAAGGATACGATGGTTGCCATTGTAATCCCGGATACATGCAAGATTCGAATGCTACCTTCAATGGAATGGATGTCTGTATTTCTGATCCAGATTATGAATTAACCAACTTAACTTTTGAAGATGGAAGTGTTGAATTTCAAATAATTTCAGCATTAGATCTCTGGACGGCCTCTAATGGTTTTATTAGTGATGAAAATGTAATGCTTGGAATAGAATCATTAATTTCACAAACTTTTGGTTCTAAGTGGAATCTTAATGATATTGAGGGGAATGTGCATAGTTCTAAGGATTATTATAACCAAAATTTAACCTTAATTGAATTTTTTCATACCAATTGCCCACATTGTCAAAACCAAATTCCAGTATTGAAAGAATTTTATTCTAATTATTCTTCTGAGGTTAATTTACTATCTATAGGTGGTTATAATTTGGGCAATAAGGATAATTTGACAACACTACAGGATTTTGCTTTAGAACATAACACAACATGGCCTTATCTTTATGATGATGAATATTCACTAATTCAAGTTTTTGGACATACTAGTTATCCAAGTTGGACTTTACTTGCAGGGGATATGGAGAATGGTAATGCCCAAATTGTCGCTAAAGCATCAGGAACTCAGACTTATGAAGAATTAGTAGAAATGGTTACCAATTATACTGAACCTATGAATATTAGCGTTCCAATGAATCATATACTTGATAACCTTACACATTGGCAGAAGGGACATATTTCGAATGAAACAATGATAGAATACATTTCGACTTTCTTAAATTATGATTCATTAGAGGAAGTAGATGATGCTGAAGTATATGGCGTCAGCCATTCTTCTAGATTGTATATTATAGATCAAGAAGGTAATTTCCGAGTACTATGGAGAGGCTATGAGTGGACTTATGCTTCTCTATACCATGATGTCATGCTTCTTCTTTAGTAAAACCCAAATACCCACTTATTCAATAAGGCAATATGTCAATCTTATCTTTTACAGAAGAAAGTTTAGTTTTTTTGGATCAAGAATTTACTTACTTGAGTATAATTTGTTCTTTCATTTCAGTATTTGTAGGTATAATTATGGTTCAGTCTGGTTTTGATAAAATTTTCAATTGGGAAGGGGAACTTGACTTTATATCTGAGAAATTTGCTAAAACTCCATTATCTAATTTTTCAGCTTTTGGATTGATTCAAGTTACAATATTTGAAGTCTTATCGGGTTTATTATCACTATTTGGAGCCATTATGGTTTTATTTTATAATAATGAATCATACGGGATAATGGGTCTTATTTTAGCAGCTATATCATTATGTATTCTAATGTTGGGTCAAAGAATATCCAAAGATTATGAAGGTGCAGCAGTCTTAGTTCCTTATTTTCTTTTAACAATGATTGGCTTATTCATGTACAGTAATTAGAATTCTAAAAACCACAAACTGAACGTAAATCATCTACAGCTCCAGGAGAAGTTAATCCTATAGCTAAAAATAATACAGTCATAAAGAATATAGGGACTGCAGCAGTACGCGTAACTAGCGGTGGATCCCAAGTCATATGCATAAAGAAGGAACCAATAAACCAACATTTAATGGCTGCAATTCCAAATAAGATGAACATAGTTACAAGGAAAGGAAAATCTTGTAGAATAGCCCCTACTTCAAGGAGTGTCCAAAAGACCAACCATGCAAATACTTTTAGGAATCCATCAATATGATTCTCGGTGTGACCGAATGTAACCCATGTTGGAAATGAGTGGTCATGGTGTTCGTCATGCTCATGTCCGGAATTGTTTTCTTCACTCATTTTTTACCTCAATATAAATAAAAGAATGGGAATACGAAAACCCATACTAAATCCACGTAGTGCCAATATAAACCGAATAATTCGATTGTATCGTGGTATTCTTCATTGTAGCCATCTTTATTGGCTTTAGCGATTAAATAAACTAATGCAATTAATCCGACGAAAACGTGAGCACCGTGCGTTCCAGTAGTAATGTAGAAGGTACTTCCTTCTAAACTGGTATCTAACCAAAATCCATGTTCATATTTTGGAGCAATACAGTGATGCGCTATGTCTTGTTTTAGTGGATCGCAATGGTCAGACCAGAAGTGTCCATTTTTCATTTCACCCCATTCCCATAATTTTAAAATTAAGAATATAGCGCCTAATACAAATGTAGCCATTAGATATCTAGTAGTAGCTTTTGGATTATTGTTTTTAGCCGCATATAGGGCTAAAACAACAGTTAAACTACTTAGTAAAAGTGCAAAGGTATTAATGACTCCAAATATCAAGTGGCTTCGAATTACATCGGCTGCAGGAACCCAACAAGGATCAATACCAACACATTCAGCAAGATTTGAATCATAATCAGGTACTGCTGCTCTATATCTCAGATAAGCACTTAGTAAAGTACTGAAAACCATAACTTCAGTTAATAAGAAAATCCACATTCCGAATTTACGAGTAGTTATCGTTCCCCAAAATTCATGATAAACTCGAATTTCTTCACCTTCTTCAGATGTTTGATTCCAATAATCTTGTACCCACATCATAAAACCAGTAAGCATGCCAGCAAGGCCAAAGAAGAAAACAAACCAATAACCGGCGTCTCCTGTTTTATCTTCACCGCCTGCCGTAGCCATTATAAGTCCAATAAACATTACAGCAGAAGATATACCGAACAAAAATGGAGCTATAGTTCCATGGTGTCCATGTTCATCACTCATTGTTTTTCCTCTTCAGCTATTTTTAAAGTTGGTATTTCTGTAAAACTGTTATGAGGCGGTGGTGAGGAGGTAGTCCATTCCAAAGACCATCCATCCCAAGGATCATCTCCGGCTTCTTCACCATTCTTGTAAGAATAGAGTACATTGTAAACAAAAATTAGTTGTACAAATCCGAAAAGCATTGCAGCAATAGATATGAATTCATTCAGATCAGTTAATGAAGCATCATAGGTAGCATATCTTCTTGGCATCCCAGATAATCCAACGTTGTGCATAGGATAAAATGCAGCATTAAAGAAAATAAAAGACAGAGCAAAGTGCAGAAGTCCTAATTTTTCATTCATCATCTTTCCAGTCATTTTAGGATACCAGTAATAGACTCCACCCATGAATGCAAAAATAGTTCCGCCAACTAATACGTAGTGAAAGTGAGCAACTACGAAATAACCATCATGTAGTGCAATATCTATAGGTATCGAAGCTAAAACAATACCTGTAATTCCGCCTATAGTAAATGTGATAACAGTTCCTAAGGCAAATACCATTGGAGTTTTCAATACAATTGACCCCCCAGTCATTGTTGCTAACCAATTAAAAATCTTTATGCCTGTCGGCACAGCCACAAGCATTGTGGTCAGCATAACTATAAATCTGAAAAGTGGATCAGCACCCGTTGTAAACATGTGGTGTCCATATACAATAAAAGAAATAATTCCGATTGTTGCCATAGCGTAAACCATTGAAGTATAACCAAAGATAGGTCTTCGAGAAAATGTGGTAATTATTTCAGAAAGTACACCAAATGCAGGTAAAATAACGATATAAACTTCAGGATGTCCAAAGTACCAGAATAAATGTTGCCACAATATTGGATCTGCACCAGCCTCTACATTGAAATATAAAGTTCCGAATGTTCTATCTGCCATCAATAAAATAAGAGCAACAGTAAAAACAGGAATAGAGAGCAATAGTAAGAATACAGTTATCAAGATAGACCATGAGAAAAGAGGTAATCTCATCATTGTTACGCCAGGGGCTCTCATGCGTAGCATAGTTACTAGAAAATTAATTGCGGTTAAAGTTGAAGAAGCACCCAGCATAATTTGTCCAGCTACCCAGAAATCAGTACCAGGAGTAGTTGCAGTATCACCTGAAGAGTAAGGAGTGTATCCAGTCCATCCAACATCTCCAGCGCCTCCTGTAAAGTATCCCATGTATATGACAATACCACCAGTTGGCAGCAACCAATAACTTAGTGCATTTAATCTTGGGAATGCTAAATCTCGAGCTCCAATTTGGAGCGGAATCAAGTAATTTGCAAATCCAAATATAATTGGCATGGCTGCCATGAAAATCATAGTCGTTCCATGCATAGTAAATGTTGAATTGTATTCTTCATAAGTTAGAAAATCACCATCAATACGAGGTTCCATTAATTGCCAGCGAATTAGCAGTCCTAAAATCCCACCAACGAAAAACCAACCAAAACCAGTACAAATATACATAATTCCAACATACTTGTGATCTGTAGTAGTTAACCAAGGATAGATTGCTTTCCAATATCCTTTCAAGACATCTTCAAATGCTTGATCTTTGGTAACCATTCGGTTTCCTATAACAACAACACCTAGAGTAACGGCAATTATCGCAAATGCATAAATTAATTTTTGAGGTCCAGATAACTCTTCATGAGCTTCAACTTCAATTACTGCATCAACTCCATACAAAGTTGTAGCTTGCTTATTCCAGTAATCATTTTGTGAACTATCGGCACCATTTACTGAGTTACCATATGCTACAAATTCAACTGAGATATCTTGTTTTTCAGGCGCAGTCCATTCAAAGCTCCACTCTCTGTAATCATTTCCTTCAGAAGTGTGCGTTAAATGTGTAAATCCGAATGGTTTTTGCACAAGTGTATCGTTTACTGTAGGTGATAATTCACCATCGCTTGCAGTGACAAAGAATCCACCTCTATTTTCTCCATCTGCTAAATCGTTAGGTCCGCCAGATATGTTTAATATCAGTGTATAAGTTTCTCCACTTGTAAAGTTTTCAGGAAGAGTTAGATTAACTATTACACTAGAGGTCGCTTCAGTATTAGTATTATGACAGGTACATCCATTGGCAATTACTGTATCTGTAGTATTTTGGTCAGTAATACCAGTAGGTAAACCATTCCCAGTAGGAAATGCCGAAATAGCAACTAGAATAGCTATTAGGAATCCAATACTTAATTTTCTTAGATTCATAGTAATCATGCAACCTCCGTAATGTATAATTTAGCTAGCATTTGCGAATGACTTCTGCCACACATCTCAGCACAATATATGTTATATTCACCAGGATTAACAGTTGAAGTGTCAAGCCATGCTAATGTTTGTAAATTAGGAACAACGTCCTGTTTAATTCCTATTTCTACAATATAGAAGGCATGCAAAACATCTTCAGAATTTATATTAAATCTAATAATACTGTCATGGGGAATTTCCAGACAATTATACGTAATTTGCATGTTTTGTATTGGATTTCCATCTTGATCAACTCCACCACATTTAGTAAATTCAGACGGTATTGTATAATTTGAAGGCATTTCAAAAATCCATTGCCATTGTACCGCAAGAACTTCAACAGTTAAAGTATTTTCATCTTCTTCTGGTACATCCCATAAATAATTAAGAGGTGCTAATGAGATTACAGTAAGCCAAGTAACTAAAAGTAAAGGTGCAATTGTCCACGTTAGCTCAATTATTGTATTTCCTCTTTCATGTGGAAAAACACCCGCTTTTAGTGCATCTTTATGATCCGGATCGCCATCCTTGCGCCTGAAATAAATTAGATTATAGACCAACCAAGCAATTACGAGTACCCCTACTATTACAGACCAAATAAACATCTGCCATACTATACCTCCAAAACCACTACTAGTCCCTCCAAAGTTGTTCCAAATAGAAGGATTATCAAAAAAAATCAAGTCCTCGATTAGTGACATTTTTTTTCCTTAAGAAAGTAAAGTATTTGCCATATTTAGGCTGGGTTAAATAAAGCTGATTATCTTATAAATTAACTAGATATACCGAATCAATAACTAGGCAAATGAATAAGGAATATAGATAGATATTTGAGAATTTAAATAAATCCCAAGCATCACTCTCAGATTTTGTTAAGCGTAAAGATAATGCACAATAAGCAAAATAACTCGAAAAAAGCATTCCTGTAATTAGAAAAATGATTCCTGCATTCCCGTAGATTACAATGAGTAGAGTCGTTAGAATTAATGATATGGCGTATGCAGCAATATGATTTCTAGTTACATCTTCGCCCTTTACCACAGGCAGCATTGGTACTCCAGCTTCTCCATAATCTTTTCTTTTTGAAAGAGTAAGAGACCAGAAATGAG
>JAPYSW010000036.1 GCA_029936395.1 Candidatus Poseidoniia archaeon | reverse complement strand
TTAGAATATATACCATCAGGTTTGTAGTCATACTATGAAGGCACTCTACTTTGAAAAGCATGGTAAAAGGGAAGTATTGCAATACGGTGATTTACCTGATTTAGTTACTAAAGAAAAGCATGTTTTAATCAAAGTTGAAGCATGTGCTTTGAATCATTTAGATGTATGGATTCGGATGGGATGGCCTGGTCTAAAATTGAATTTACCTCATATTGGAGGTAGTGATGTTTCAGGTACTGTTGTTGAAGGTTCTGGAAAATGGAAATCAGGTGACAAGGTTGTCGTAGATCCTGGAATTACTACTCAACAGGATATTTGGACTGAAAAAGGATTGGACAGCATGAGTCCAGGATATCAAATTTTGGGAGAACACATTAGTGGTGGTTGTGCTGAATATGTATTAGTTCCAGTAGAAAATGTGCATAAGCGTCCAGATGGCCTTACTGCAAGCGAAGCCGCATCACCATTGTTGGCAGGTTTAACGGCATATAGAATGCTTGTAAAGCGTGCAGAAATCCAAAATGGAGATAATGTATTGGTAATGGGTTCAGGTGGAGGTGTAAATTCACTTTCGATTCAGATAGCAAAACATTTCGGAGCAACGGTACATGTTGTAGCAGGTGGCTCAGAGAAAAAATCAAAAGCTGAAGAACTCGGTGCTTCATTTGTAGTAGATTATAAAGCAAATCCTGATTGGCATAAGGAATTATTTCCAGTAGTTGGTCGGAGAGGATACGATATTGTAGTCGATAATGTTGGTAAACCTACATGGTCAAGGTCTATTCAATTAGCCGGTATTGGTGGCCGAATTGTTACGGTGGGGAACACTAAGGGTCCTATTGGCGAAACTGATATTCGTTATGTGTTTTCAAAACAATTATCAATTCTGGGCTCCACGATGGGTTCTCATTCAGATTTTGCCGAATTATTAATATTACTTGATTCTGGAGCAATAAAACCAGTGATAGATTGTGAGATTCCGCTTTCAGACGGTGCACGTGGTCATCAAATATTGGAAGAAGGAACTATGTTTGGAAAGGTAGTTATTATACCTGATTAGGATAATTGTTCAATCTTTTCAAGTAGTGAAGGTAGACGAACAGGTTTAGTTTCGTATTCATCACATCCTCCATCTAGAGCTTCTTGTCTATGTTCAGCCATTGCGTTTGCAGTTAAGGCAATCACTGGGATGCTTGCAGTATCTGGATTTTCTTTAATCTCTTTAGTGGCTTGTAAGCCATCTTTTACGGGAAGGCCCATGTCCATTAGGATTATATCAGGCATTTCACTTTTGGCCATATCTATTGCCTCCTGACCATCCATAGCAAAGACAATATCATATCCTTTCTTTATTAATCGTCTACTCAACATATCCTTGTTCATTTCGTTGTCTTCAACAAGCAAAATTTTCGTCATTGTTTTTCCTCCTGTACTATTATGGGAATTGTTATTGAAAAGGTTGTTCCCTCTCCTTCTACACTTTCTACATTCATCTTTCCATCCATCAGTTCGGTCATGTTCTTGCTTATTGGAAGACCAAGACCAGTACCTCCATAATCTCTTGAGATAGATGTTTCAGCCTGTGTAAATTCTTCGAATACTTTATCTAATTGCTCTTCATTCATTCCTATTCCTGTATCTGTGACTGCAAATTTGATATCATTATCATCTTTAGATATTGTTAGTGTAACTGTACCTTTCTTTGTGAATTTAGCTGCATTGCTGAGCATATTGAATAATATTTGTCTTAACTTAGTTTGGTCGTTTTGTAGTTTTAGTTTTTTAATCTTTGACTTTATTATAAATTTATTTTTATTTTTCTCTACTAAAGGTTTCGCAGTTGCTTCAACTTGCTTTAAGAGAGTTTCAAAGTCGAACTCTTCAATATGTAAATCCATTTTTCCAGCTTCTATTTTTGAGAGATCTAGTATATCATTTATCAAAGCCAGAAGGTGTTCTCCCGATGAGTTTATCTTGGATAAATCTTCAGAATAGGTATCTAAACCATCGTCATCAGCTTCTTCGATTAACATTTCACTGTAGCCAATTATTGCGTTGAGAGGTGTTCTTAATTCGTGACTCATATTCGCTAAGAAATCAGATTTTGCTTGATTTGCTTTTTGAGCATTTTTCATTGCTATTTTGAGATTATCTTTTTGTTTTCTCATTATCTTATCAGATTCCTCTAGACTATCCATTAGAATATTATAGTGATAGCCAATTTGTCCAGCTTCGGTGAAAATATCTTCAGGACCTCTAACAGAAAGATCTCCAGTATCCTTTTGATATTGCATCATATTTAGTAGATCGATTTGATCACTGCCAGAATCGTGTTCAGCAATATTGAGTCCTATGTCTTCATCCTCTTTGCTGACTCTTAGTGGGCTATAATTATTTATTACATTCAATAAAATATAACTCCCGAAAAAAGTATAAAGTCCTACTGAAATAATTCCAATAAGTTGTGCAATGAATTGATCTACTCGTAAGTTTCCAGTGTGATCTGTTAGATTTTGATTTCCAATTAGATATTCTTCAGCTGCAAAGAATGGTAGAACTAATGTTCCAAAAATCCCTGCAGCAAGATGAACCGGTATAGCACCAACAGGATCATCTAATTCGAATCTTTCAAGTAAACGCGTTACATATAATGCCACTAAACCCCCTCCAGCACCTATTATTACAGAACCTAAAGGTGTTATCACGTTGGCACTTGCAGTGACTGCAACTAAACCAGCTAATATTCCATTAATCAAATCACCAGCAGGTGCAGTGGTATCTTGGGCTCCCCAGAAAATAAGGCAAGCTACAATTCCTGCTGCGGCGGCTAAAAAAGTGTTCAATAATATCCCAGGTACTGCTTCATCGAGTATTAAGTTGCTTCCACCATTAAACCCATGCCATCCAAAACCTAGTAAGAGTACTCCAAGAACTGACAAGGGTAGATTACTGGGGGTAAATTTTCTGACTTTCCCCTCAATAAATCTCCCGCTTCTAGGTCCAATTATTAATATAATAGAAAGACCAATCCACCCTCCTGTTGAGTGTACAATAGTTGATCCTGCAAAGTCAGTAAAACCTAGATTGTACAACCATCCAGTGGTTCCATCACCACCAAACATATCATCACTATTAGCCCAGGCCCAGTGTCCTACAACAGGGTACAGAATTGTCCCGACAATTGCAGTTATAACCAAATAGCTGTTAAATTTCAATCTTTCAGCTACAGATCCAGAAATGATTGAGGCTGCAGTAGCACAGAACATTGATTGAAAGATAAAAAATGTCATCGCAGGTCCTGAAGTAATTGTTCCAGTTGGGTCAAAGAAGAAATCATCAAATCCGATAAATCCTGATTTACTGACACCGAACATAAATCCATAACCTACCATCCAATAACAGACTATTGAAATTCCAAAATCCGATATGTTTTTCAATGCAACATTTATGTTATTTTTGTTTCTGATTATACCCGATTCAAGGCACATGAATCCAGCTTGCATCATAAAAACTAATATTGCACAAATGAGCATCCATAATAAATCAATATTTGCAGTATTACTTTCTATTGTACTATCTGTAGCCTTAACTGTATGTAGCATATTTAGCAATGTTATAAGTCCTAAAGAGAAAATCATTAATCTTTTAAATGATGTGCTAAAATAAGCCATAATTGTGCATTAACAATAATTCTATTTAAAAATATAACCTAAAATACACCATCTAATTGTAAGCTAATGGATGACTTTGATGCTGAGGAATGGGCGGAGATGCAAAAGATGTACATCACTCATACTTCTAAAGAATTAGTTAAAATCCAAGAAGATATAGATAATGTTGCAATGGATTTTTTGAGAACATTTGGACATAATATAAAAGGAAGTGGAGGTATGTATGGTTTTGAAGAAGTCACTAGCCTTGGGACTGAGATTGAAGCGTCAGCCAAGGCAAATGATAGGGGTAAAATAAAGATACTTTTAGAGGAACTTTCGACTTTTCTCAAAACAAAAAATTAAAATTAGAATCAATTTCTAATATGACTGCTTTATAGACTATTTATGTCTGATGAAGAATTACGGAATATAATTGCTGTAGATGATGACTTTGCAGTGCGTATGGCATTGGACTTCATGTTTAAGAAATGGCCAGAATATAATCTTATTTTAGCCGAAGATCCAAATGATGCATTGACTAAATTAGATGAACGTGAGTATATGATGATGTTTAGTGATATTAATATGCCAGTTATGTCTGGTTTAGATCTTCTGAAAATAGTTAAAGAAAAAAAACCAAATTTACCTGTTGTTATGCTCACATCTGAAACTGACATTCAGAACTCAATTACAGCTTTCCGTTATGGCGCTATGGATTATCTTCTGAAACCTCCAACAATGGCTACTCTTCGAGGTGCAATTGATAAAGCTGTGGAATATCGTGAAGAGATGGATAGTAAACAATCAGGAGCTATAGATATGGAAGATTTCAAGAATATGGTTGAAAATTTTTCACCAGAAAAAATGGGTCTTGAAAATTCGGGTTCAAAAAGTTCAGAATTTAGTAAGTTAGTCAATATGTTGCAGGAAAAGTTGATACATCCCGGTAAAATCGGTAGAATCCATAACCTTTTTTTACTTTCTAAGTCTGGAATTGTTATTGCAAATTTATCGGCAAATAATGTTAATCAAACAGATGTAGATATATTGGGTGGAATGTTTACTGCAGTTAAGGATTTTATGGAAGATGCAGTTAGCGCTAGCACTACGTCCTCTCTCAACGATATACAATTCGGTAATTTCCATGTCAAATTTGCATCAGGGGCTTATTCTGAATTAGCAGTAGTGTACACTGGCATCTTGAATCAGGATGCGGAAGATGCGATAATGGATACATTGATTGCTTTTGAATTTGAAAATGCGAAGATTCTAGAGAATTGGGACGGAGATCATTCGATGCTTGATAGCTCTTCGAAATTTCTTGAAAAATTATTTCTAGGTATTGACAAAGAAAAAATTTAGTTTTTCCGTAATATAGCAATTATATGGCTTGTACTAGGACCATAGAATTTTACTCTTTCAAATTTGTCGACACTGAATCCTTTAGTATTCATTAATTCTGAGAAATTATCAGGAATACCTATCCAATCACTTCGACTCTTAAATCCAAGCCAACTATTACGATAAGCTTCATGAAATATTGCAATTCCATTAGTGTTTAGAGAACGATGTGCATGCTCTAAGAAATCGACAGTATTACCAATATAACCCAAATGTATGACATCTGCCTTTGTTAGAATATTTCTGCAATCATCATTAATAATTTCCATATTGTCAATACGATTCTCTTTGGCATTAATATTTAGATATTCTATAGATTTTGGATTCTTGTCTATTGCTATAACTTTCGATTCAGGATATCCTTTTGCCATCTGTAATGCAAAATACCCGATTCCTGCAAAATAATCAATTATTGTTTTAGGATTACCAAAAGAGTAAAAGTCCTTGACTTTTTTTGGTCCGCTTAATGCAGATCTCCATCCAGTATTACCTGTAGACCACATTATTTCGCTAAGGTCTATATTGTATGTTAAGCCATATTCTGATATTTTTGTGATAGTATCATTCCCATATAAAAGTTGAGTGTTTTCTGGCTTTCTTAATTCACCATTCACTTTATTTTTCTGTATTACTGTTTTTACTTTCAATTCGCTTGCATATATTTCGGCAATTTCCTTTTTATCTTCACTTGGTATTAAATCAAAATCAGCAATTAATACATCTCCTACCTTTTTCCATTTTTTAGGAAGTTTGTCTCCTAGTTCAGTTCGGATTTTTGATTTTATTCGTTCTAAGGGATTCATTCTTCAGCTAACTTTCTCAAAACTGCAATCTCAGGTTTCCACATTTCAGGACCTCCGGGAGTTTCGAGATAGGCAGGTAGATGTTTTAGTCTATCTTCAGTCATAAAACTCTTGAAAGTTCTTTTTCCCATTTTTCCGACTCCTAAATTCTCGTGTCTATCTACTCTTGAACCAAGGTCCGTTTTTGAATCATTAAGATGTAATCCTACCAAATATTCCATTCCAACAATATCTTCAAAGTCATCCCACACATTTGAAAAATTATTACGCCAGTCATATCCTGATGCCCAAGAATGTTGTGTATCAATACAAACACCTATGCGTTTTTTATCGTCGATTCGATCTATAATATGCTTAATCTCTTCAAATTTAATACCAACGTTTGTCCCTTGCCCCGCCGCATTCTCAATTACTAGTTTTGATTTGTACCCCTTTGTTTCATCTATTGTTTTATTCATTAGAGTCGCAATTCTTTCTAGTGCTTCTTCTCTAACAACTTTATCATCTCTCATATCTTTTTTGGGATGTGTATGTGAACCTGGGTGGAAGTTAAGATACTCTACACCTAAGTCTTCACAACGATGATATTCTTCTAAAAAAGCAATTTGTGCTCTCTTACCTTTTGTTTCATCGGGACTTCCCATATTGATAAGATATGATCCGTGAATCATCAAAGGTCCTAGTTTCGTTTTTTCTAAAGGCTCTCTAAAAGCAGTAATCTCCTCTTCTGTCAAGGGTTTTGCAACCCATTGTCTCTGGTTTTTACTGAACATCTGGAAAGTATCTGCCTCTATCTCAAGAGCCCAACTAACGGCATTGTGTAAACCTCCTGCAACACTTACATGTGCACCTAATTTCATGATTCTCCATTCAAGGCTACCTTAATAATATCTATTCGATGAGGTAACGTGAAATTTTCTATTGTAGCAAATCCAAAGCACCCAAGAATGGAAAAAATTCTTACAAAAGTGGTAGGGCTTGTTGAGGACTTTGAATTAGAGTCAGATACTGCCAAAATAGTAGGTTTAACAGGTGTTCCTATTGACGAATTAAGTGGAGATGTTGTAATTTCACTTGGAGGTGATGGAACTTTATTGTATATTGTTTCAAAAATAAATATACCTGTATTTGCCATAAATTGTGGCGGTGTTGGTTTCTTAACCGAAATTGAAGAAGCTGTAGACTTATTTCCACATATTCAAGAAATCACCAAAGGTAATTACGAATTACAAGAGTTACAAAGAATAGATACATATCTCAATAATTTACATATTGGTACGGCTTTGAATGAAGTAGTTTTGCACTCTTCTAAAGTTGCTAAAATACAGGGTTTTGAGATAAGTATTGATAATTCAATAGTAGATAGTTTTAGAGGAGACGGTGTGGTAATTGCTACACCAACCGGTTCTACAAGCTATGCTATGTCTTTAGGTTCTCCTATATTGTATCCGACAATGGAATCACATATTATAGTTCCTATGGCTGCCTATCGGATAGGTGCCCGGCCATTAGTTATTCCTTCTAAATATGATATTACTGTAAAACTAATTGGCAATTCTGAAGCAGTAATGGTTTTAGATGGACAAGAAGAAATATTGGTTAAAATAGAAGATTCAATTCAATTAAAGAAATCTAAGAATCCAGTAAGTATTGTAAGATTTAAAGACAATTTCTTCGATAAAGTTAGAACAAAGTTGAGGCTATAAATAATGAAAAAAACTAGAACAAGATTGAGAGGTACTAAGACAGCTGCCAAAGCGGAGCAGAAAAAATTAGTATCACGTCTTAAAGAGATACTTAATAATCCTGCCTTACTTTTACCTAAAACTCGTTCCGGAACTAAAGAAGCTGAAGTGTATTCCCGAGTCTTAAAAGATTTAGAGCTGGCTAAAGAACGATATGAAAATCCACCTTCATTTTTGTCAAGTATTTTTGGGGCTAAACCTAAAGATCCCTTAGCTAAAGCTTATGCTGCATCTCTAACTATTATTGATTCTGGAGCTCCAGTAATGGCAATTGCTCGATTTCCACATGGTGAAGTAAATTATGTTCTGCGAGGTTCAGGTATTTCCAAAGAAAAATTAATAGGAATTCAAAATCATGAGAATAGATTGTGGTCACGTTTTGCACATTTAGATTATGTAAAGAAGCACAAATTTTTCATATATGTTTTACAAAAAAGAATGGTTTGTACCGGTACTAAGCCAAAATATCCAAAAGAATTATGGAATGAGGCTTGTAATGACATTAAAGTTAAACCAGATAATGATTCTTTATTTGGATTAGAAATAAGTTGCAAATCGCTTGGTGAAACAGTCATTATTCCAGCTAAGCGAATGTCTAAGTCAAAAGAAAATAGTTTTAGCCATTTTCTTAAACACCAAGTAGCCTTTGAGCCTAACTTAGATTTTACACTAGACATTAAGACAATCTTTTCAGAAATTGTTTCAGGAAAGCCAGAGGACGTTCTTTTGAATTATGGTAAGGGCCTTATTTCAGATAATGAATTATGGACCTCTTTGTTGAATTACCAAAAAGAAGAGATTATAGGTAGCGAACAGCAACATTTTATTGTATCAAATATGATATTTACTAAAGAGGAATTTATGGATCAAATTTCTAGTAGTAAGATAGATGAAGCGATTGTAGAGGATATTCTTTCAGATTATAATAATTCGATAGTTATAGATAATATGTCTCTTTCTAATTTTACTGAATTTACATGGGATGTATCTGGTAAAAATCGGGTTAATCGTATTGATCCCAATGAAGTCCATAACTATACAGGAGATAATTCATTAGAGTTGTTAAGGAAGCTTTACAATCAGATAGTTAAAGAGAGTTTAACTAGCGACTATCCACAATTTAAATCTTTGAGTGAACCCCTTAAACTTCTAGACAATGTTGTAAGATTATTAAAAGTAGATGAAAAAGCTAGAGCTCTGAAATTATTGGAAAATATTGTTTCTAATAATAACATGACAAAATCCATTTCCTGGTCCATTTTAGTTTGTTTAAAGGCTACTTCTAGCCGTGCCTGGAAATATAGTAAAGAAGAAAAGGCACTCGGCAATTCATTATCAGATCTTATTGGTAAATTAATAAAGAGTAAACCCGAAGATTATACTGAACTATTAGGGATAATATCTGAAAAAATTGGTTTTGGAAAAACTTTAGAAGTTATTTAAAACAGCCCTAAGTAAGGAACGAAGAGGGTC
>JAPYSW010000035.1 GCA_029936395.1 Candidatus Poseidoniia archaeon | reverse complement strand
TTCAATTTCAATGATTTCTACAAATACATTTGATGTAAGTACATCATTCTCATTAGTGTAAACTAAAGTGTCTACAGGATATTCTGTAGAAAATTTATCTCCAATATCGTTTATTGCACTAATTACTTCATTATCAGGTAGAAAACTTGATTGACTTATGGTTCCATCTTGTGGATTTAGGGCTAATTGTGCCACCATTAGAAAAGTAATAAAAACAATACTGATTACTACTTGCAAAGGTTTTCTGGTAACTTGTTCACTGATTAAATTGAGAACCATAATTTGGCCTTCAATGTAGGCTTTAAAAGACCTTCTAGCCAGTATGAACTTTTCTATAGATATTAGACTAAACTTCCAATGTTATTTACAACTTTTTTTAATTCACTCACACTTTTAGCAATAGAACGGTTTATTCTAAGAATATCGTCTCTTTCTTTTTGTAATTGTTTTGCCTCTTGAAATAAACCTTTCATTAGAGCTTCAATGGTGTTACCAGTCTCATCACAAGCTGGACAAAAGTCAAACAGTTCTTTGTCACTTTTAAAAATTTCTCTCTTGACATAATCTTCAAGTGTTGTTAGTGTCATAAATCCCCATTGAATTAGGTTTTAATATTTCTTTGGGCTCTATATGTTTAAGTATCAATCTGTATGTCATGATTATCAATGCCTCTGTACTCTCATAGTCGTTTAGGAACTTATGAAAATTGTCCATTTCAGTACAAATTACGTTATGTCAATAAAGTAAAACCAATTTTAGGTAATTCTATCGAATCATTTATGGGTCGTATGGTTCATGATTCCTTAGAATGGTTATACAAATTAGCACAAGATTCTAATATAGTTTCGAAGGAAACTTTATTGCAAAAATATGATAAGCTTTGGAATGAAAATTGGGTTGACACTATACGTGTAATCAAAAAAGATTTAACGGCAGATAATTTCAAAGAAACGGGTCAAACTTGTTTAGATATGTATTATGATCGTTATCATCCGTTTGACCAAGCCATAACTATTGGTTTGGAAGAAAGAATGATGATTGAATTACCTGAAGATAAGAAGATGCAAGGTTATATTGATAGATTAGACAAGATAGGAGAGGGTCATTTTGCAGTTCATGATTATAAGACATCAAATAGAGTTCCACCTCAAACCAAAGCCGATAAAGATAGGCAATTAGGTCTTTATGCTTTGGCAGTCCATCAAAGATATCCTGAAGTAACGAAAATAGATTTAATTTGGCATTATGTGAGATTTGATGAAGAGGTTCGTTCAAGTCGTGATCAGAAACAATTAGATAGTATGATATCTTCTACAGTCTCTTTAATTAAAGAGATTGAAGCTGCTACAGAACGTAAAGATTTCCCAACAAAAACAAGTATGTTGTGTAATTGGTGTGAATTTAAAGCTCAATGTCCTGAATATTCTCATCAATACGCTTCTCAAAATGACATGCCAACTTTAAGCACTACTACAATTTCAGCAGTGCAAGCAGCTGAAACAGTGGATAAATTAATGGAACTAAAAGCGAAGAAGAAGAACTTATCTTTAGATATGGATGCAATGATGGAAACTTTAGAATCTCAACTGCTAAATTATTCTAAAGAATCAGGCCATGCAGTTGTATTTGGTAAAGATTATAAGGCAAGTTTTAGCACAACAGAATCAGTCAAGATACCTGATAAAAAAGATGTAAGACGTTATGAATTAGAATCAAGTCTTAAAGAATTAGAATTATGGGATGATTTACAGGAAATGTCCGTTTATAAGTTAAAATCTATGCTTAAGTCAGACAATTGGTCTAAAGATCAAAAGAATTCAATATCTAAATATCTTGATAAATCAGATAATCCTCGTATTAGTTTAAAGAAATTATGATTAAAAATAGGAGTCTAGTTGAGCGATAAAGAAAAACATAAAAAAATAGTAGAAGTATTAGATCCTAGATATTCTAAATTGAATATAATGTTAATTTTTGTTCCTTTGGCAGTTTATTTTGAAATATCTCATAATTCTGGTTTTGCCTTCTTTACCTCTATGCTGGCAATTATGCCTTTAGCTTATTTAATGGGAAAAGCAACTGAAGAAATAGCATTACGTACAAGTCAATCAGTAGGTGGCTTACTCAATGCAACATTCGGCAATGCAGTAGAGATGATTATTGCAGGTCTTGCAATATATGCGGCATATAATAATCCTGAACTTACGGAAACAATGATTGAAGTTGTCCAGGCTTCTTTAATAGGCTCTATTCTCGGAAATCTTCTTTTAGTTCTTGGGCTTTCATTTGTTTGGGGAGGTCTCAATTATCAATCACAAAACTTTTCCGTTAAGGCTTCACAAGTTAATGGCTCATTATTGTTATTAGCTTTAGTAGGTATGATTATACCTGAGGTCTATAGCAGCAGTACAGAAGGCAATTCTATTGTTCAACTATCTCATTATACCTCATTTTTATTATTGCTTGTTTATTTTTTACAACTTTTTTTTCAATTGAAAACACATGCTAATTTGTATGCTACAGAGGGGCAGCACGATGAAATATCAGAAATGTCTCAGAAAGATGCTATTAATCTTTTATTGGGTTCAACCGTTTTTGTGGCTTGGATGGCAGAGATATTAGTTGGTTCAATTTCTCACGCAGCGGAAGAATACCATCTTCCAACATTATTCATAGGAGTTATCCTTGTCCCATTATTTGGAAATGCCGCAGAACATTTTACGGCAGTTACAGTTGCTGGTAAAAATAAAATGGATTTGTCTGTAGGTATAGCAATAGGATCTAGTATTCAAATTGCACTTTTTGTATCTCCAATAATGGTCTTATTTGGCTGGATACTTGGCGTCCCTATGACTTTACAATTTGGAGTTTTTGAAACATTGGTTACTTTTATGGCCGTAATAATCACAAATTTCATTATTCAGGATGGTGAATCAAACTGGTTAGAAGGTTCTATGCTTTTGATAACGTATGCTATAATTGCATTAGCCTTTTTTTTCATCTAAAATAGGAACAATTCAAATTTCCCAGATTATCTCTCTTCACTTGTGCATCTGCATTGATTTTTTAGTTAGTGATAAACTAGACCATCCGATAATTATTGGTTTGAGGTACCTTCTTTGTGACTATTTCAAGATGGATTTTAAAAAACACAATCATTATAAGTACGCAGATAGTATTTGGTAAGCCTCGGCTGTCGGAGAGAGTCTATTTCATTTTCCCTCATATTCCACCCCGAGGCAACCTGATACAATGCCGGCTGTCTCTATAGAAAAAACAAAAGCTATACTTTTAAATTTCAATGCATCCAACCAAAAAACAGAAATTGATAATGTTCTAATAAGTTCAAAAAAGTATAAACGATTTGCTAATGAATTTTGGACTGCTAAACAAAGACAAGCAAATAATCTTCACGAAATTTCTTACAGGGCATGCTACAAACCACAATTACCCAAATTTTTCATTGATTTATTCACTAAGCCAGGAGATGTAGTTTATGATCCATTTGCCGGAAGAGGCACCACTCTAATCGAAGCTGCACTTCTTAATAGAAATATAATTAGTAATGATGTCAACCCTTTAAGTCGTATATTAATTGAATCACGTTTGAATATACCAACAATTCAACAAATAGAAGAAAGGTTGAATCAGATTCATTTTAAGGATTCTAAAGCAGAGATTGATTTATCAATGTTTTATCATCGAGATACTGAATCTGAAATAGTATGTTTAAAAGATAATTTAGATTCTTCAAATTTTGTTGATAATTGGATACAAATGGTATCCACAACTCGCTTAACTGGCCATTCAGCAGGTTTTTTTTCAGGATATACTTTACCTCCAAATCAGGCAACAACTCAAAAGGGTCAACTGCTAATTAATCAAAGATTAGAGATATCTCCGCCCTACAAAGATACTAAAGCTATAATCCTGAAAAAATCGAAAGCCTTACAACGTAATCTTAGTCCATCCATTGTCCAACAATTGTTCGAAGTTGGTCAAAAAGCTATTTTTTCTTCAACGGATTCTAAAAATACATTTCATATACCAAATGAAAGTGTCAAATTAACGGTAACTTCACCTCCTTTTCTTAACATTGTTAGATATGCAACTGATAATTGGCTAAGATGTTGGTTTAATTCTATAGATGCTGAACAGGTTGAGAAAGAAATAATATCTTGTCGAACAGTTCAGCAATGGTCAGAAATGATGTCTTTTGTTTTTGACGAATTATATAGAATAACTTCACCCGAGGGGTGGGTTGCTTTTGAAGTTGGTGAAGTAAATAATGGGGAAATAAAATTAGATGAGTTTGTAGTTCCTTTGGGTTTAAATTCAGGTTTTGAGTGTGCTGGAATTATGATAAATTCTCAAGATTTTACAAAAACTTCTAATATATGGGGAATAAATAACATGAAAGGGGGAACAAACACTAACCGTATTGTTCTTTTTCACAAACCTAAATAAAGTAGTATCTTATCTAAATAATAATGCAAAAAGCGTTAGCTTTCTTAATTGCCTTTTTAGTTACACCAAGTTTTAGTGGTTGCCTTGAAGCTGAAGATAATAGGGTAATTATTGAGGAGCCGACTCCTTTTGACTTTTCTGCACCAATTCCAATAACAACTTTCTATCATTATGCGAATTCAGTTAGCGCTTTAAATTCTACTTTTACAGATTTTGAATATCCTAATATGCCTATGTATGCTCATGGAACCTATTACAGTACTGATGTTCCAACCTTTGAGCCAACCATCGGAGTTACCACTTCTGGAGCGTTGTTTATGACTGCGTGGAATCAAGGACAGGGAGGTGCTACAGCAATCATAAAATGTACTGGAATTAGAGAAATGGCAAATTCCTCAGAATATTTATGTGAAGATGTTGGGCCTTCTACAGTTCCAACAAGTAATGATCCTTATCTTTATGTCGATCTGTGGACAAATCGTCTTATGAAATTTGATATGCATGCACTTGCAGGTATGACTGTTGAGTATTCTGATGATGAAGGTGCAACTTGGCAAACCTCATTACCTACTTCAGGAGGATATACTCCTCAAGATCACCAGACTATAGCTTCTGTTCCTAATCCTCCTGATTGGTTTGGCCCTCTAATGTATGAGACTGTTTGGGTTTATTGTATCAATACGGGTGCACAGGGACCAATAGGTTCTCAATGTGAAAGTAGTTTTGATGGTGGAGATACTTGGAATGGCCAAGTATTAGGACATCCTGCATCTACTCAATGTGCGGGATTGACAGGGCATTTAGTTGGAGCTAATGACGGCTATATTTATCGAGGTAATCCTTCTTGTGATGGTCCTGCAGCATATCGTAGTTCTGATGGAGGGCGAACTTGGACGGAACATACAATTAACACTCAAACAGGGACATCAACTCATGAAATTGCGTTAGCTACAGATGAAGATAGTAATATTCACGCAGTTTGGATTGGTGAAGATAAGTTGCCTTACTACAGTTATTCAGTGGATAATGCTAACACTTGGAGTGAGGCTATGATGGTAGCACCACCGGGAGTTACAGGTACTGGTTTTCCAACTGTAGCGGCAGGTTCAGCAGGTCGTGTTGCAGTAGGGTATATCGGTCAATTAGGCAATAGTTCTTGGAATGGTTACATGAGCATAATGACTGATTCTTTTAATGATAATCCATTAATTACAACTGTTGCAGTAAATATGCCAGAAGATCCTTTGGATACTACAGAGGACTGTGGTTACAGGCGGTGCGGTGGATTTGGAGATTTTATTGATTTAGTAATAGATTTAGATGGAAGGCCTTGGATTGCTTTAGCTAATAATCCAGCAAGCTCAGATGATGGCGATGGGATAGGTATTTTTGGGACATTGGCCGAAGGTCCTTCTCTAAGGGGAGACACTTTAGAATATTTGGAACCTATAGTGCCTGGTGGAGCCTCTACTCTCTCATGATTTTTTATAAACCCCTAACAATCCCTAGCAATCATGAATAGAGCATTACTCCTAATTATTGTATTTTTGGTAACGCCTTCATTTAGTGGCTGTCTTCAACCTGAAGATAAGAGAACGATAATAGAAGAACCCGGCCTTTTTGATTTTGGTCGTGAAATTTCTGAGACTACTTGGTATCATTATGCCGGAGGAATTGATGCGCTTGATGCCTCTGCCGTTGAACAAGCGAATATTACAGCTAATCTAACTGGTAGCAACACTCCTTATTGGACTCAAGGTTCTTACTATGGTATCGGATTGAGCACATTTGAGCCTACAATGGGAATTACTTCAGCTGATAATCTTTACATGTCTAGTTGGGGTAATGGCCCAGCAGGTTCAACAGCCATTATGCAGTGTTCAGGACTTATTGAAATGATTAATTTATCTGATTATAACTGTGAAAATGTATACAATCCAATAGCGCCAGTTGCTAATAGTAATGATCCTTATGTTTATGTCGATAAGTGGACAGATAGAGTTATGAAATTTGATATGCATGCTTTATTAGGTATGACTGTTGAATATTCGGATAATGAAGGTGTTTCTTGGTCTACACCTACACCTGCTACTTCTTATTCAGTACAAGATCATCAGACTATTTCATCTTCACCATATCCAGCACTCCTTCATGAAACAACTTGGGTATTTTGTATCAATGGAAATTGGGAAGCTCCACTTTGTTCAAGTAGTTTTGATGGAGGTACTACATGGACTCCAGAAGTTCCTGGTGCTCCACTGGGATGCAATAGCGGCGGTTTGAGTGCCCACATAGAAGGTGGCGAAAACGGTAATTTCTACAGAGGGAATCCCGGTTGTAGTGGCAGCGGTTATTCGATTTATCGTAGCACAGATGGAGGTTTAACTTGGACTGAACATGTTTTACCTACTGAAGAATCAGGTACGGCAGATACTTGGAATGCTGAAGAGGCTCAAGTTGGTATTGATGACGCTGATAACGTACATGCAATGTGGCTTGGTGCCGATAATATGCCATATTATGCATATTCGCGTGATGAAGGAAATACTTGGAGTGAGGCAATGATGATAGCTCCACCTGTCGGTTTGGTAGGTACTGGTTTTCCGGTTGTTACAGCAGGTAGTGAAGGCCGTGTAGCTTTTGGCTATGTTGGTGATTCAGGTAACAATACATGGAATGGATATATGACAATAATTACTGATGCATTTAGTGATAATCCTTTAATGACTACTGTACAGATTAATGCACCTGGTGATCCATTGGATACCGAAGTTGATTGTGGTTACAATCGTTGTGGAGGCCTTGGTGATTTCTTAGATATGAGTGTTGATCAATATGGCAGACCTTGGTTTGCCCTTTCCCATAATATTCAAGATATAGGTATATTTGCTACAATTACAGAAGGTCCCACTTTACGGGGAGATTTAACTGAACAAACGGCAATGCCATTAGGCGGCCCATTGACACTTTAAAATTATTTTAATATGCGAAAAGCAATAGATGTTTTTGGAGAATGGGCTGAAAAAGGTAAAGATCAAGGTATGGAAGAATCACATGCTATACCAGTTGATGAAATGATGAATTTTGCATTGAAAGAAAGATTAGAAATAGATGAAAAATTCAGTTTTTTAGATTTGGGTTGTGGCAATGGATGGGTTGTTCGTAAGGTTGCAAATAATACCTTATGTAATCTATCAGTAGGTATAGATGGTGCTCAACAGATGATATCTAATGCCGAGTTAAGAGGCGGAGATACCAAATATATTCTCGCAAATATCAATTCTTTTAATTCACCCGAAAAGTATGACATCATTCATTCCATGGAAGTATTATATTACTTAGATGATCCTTCAGAAATTGTACGGAAAATATCGGATTCTTGGCTAAATAAGAATGGAAGATTAATTGTGGGGATTGATCATTATTATGAAAATACAGATTCTCATTCTTGGCAAGAAAAAGTAGGTACTCGAATGCTTATGTTGAGAGAAATAGAATGGATTCAGATTTTTGAAGATGCTGGTTTATCTGAGGTTGAAAGCTGGCATTCAAATAAACATACAGATTGGGCTGGCACTTTAGTTATAACTGGTAAAAAACAAATAATCTAATTATAGATATGTTTTACCGGGATTTTTTAGAGCTTCCCTAATATCAAGTAGACCTTGTGTAGAATTATCTGATGTGGCTTTTTCTAGGTCAAAATAGAGTAATTCATCAATTCCTTCACATGGATTATCCATTTCTTTCTTAGTTACTGGTTCATTAGTTTCAAATAAAAATAGGACATACCATCGTTTTCGTTCATCATCATCATGAGATTGGCAACCAATAAGACTAATTTCCCTATCTGCAATTTCGAGTTCTTCAGTTAAGATACGGTGTCCAGCCTCTTCAGGATGCTCACCAAATTTCATTGAAACTCCAGGAATATAGTATTTTCCAGCAGAATATGTTCCGGAATCTGCGGGAATTTTTTCTACCAAAACATGGCCTTTATCATTACGATTAATTAGTTGAGCTTGTAGCATAATCAAATCTTCAGCTTTGTAGTCAATTTTAGTTTGTTTTACAGCATATGCTAAATTATTTTCAGATGACATAACGTATTACTTTAAGCAGTCTATTTTTAATTTAACATGAAACTAGGTGAAACTTCTATTAAGTCAATCTATTGTCAGATATGGATAACGTCCAAGAGCATTACAAAAATGTAGCTCAATCAATAATACAAAGTTCTACACCCACTATAGATTTGGAGGCTATGTCCTCAGTAGATAATTTTGGAAGAGGCATGGATGCTTTTTCATTGTATTGTTCAGTTTATCTAGAAATTATAGCATATGAAGAAGATACTAGTAAGCAGGAGCAGACGGCAACACTCTTAGGTTCTTTTAATCACCATCATTTAGAATCACAAAAAATTTTGATTAATTCCATTTATCAATCCTTTTGTGGAAATTATAATATTGCATATTCACTACTCCGAAGTTTTCTTGAATGTCATATGAGAGGCATTTTTCTTAATCAATTAGCCTTATCACAGCATGAATCAGGATTATGGAAAGTTCCGCTCTCTTCTATAGTCCAGGAAAGTTATGGTGATTTAGTCGATCAATTAAAAAATTAT
>JAPYSW010000004.1:49811-54132 GCA_029936395.1 Candidatus Poseidoniia archaeon | reverse complement strand
TCAGGATCGAAACCACTAGCTTCTCCTGCAGTTAGAAGAAGGGCTAGAGAAGCTGGAGTGGATTTATCGCAAGTACCTGGTACAGGTCCAGCAGGCCGGATTTCTCATGATGATTTTGATTCGTTTATTTCAGGAGGTGGAAGATTGGCTGCAGTTCAATCCGGAGTAAAGATGACTGGAGTTGAAGAAGTTCCGGTTATTGGATTACGTCGTAAAATTGCTGAAAAAATGTCAATTAGTAAGCGCAGTGCTGCTCACTTCTCTTATTTTGAAGAAGTTGATGTTACTGAACTTGAAAGTTTACGTCAACATTTGAATGCAACACGTTTAGAAAACCAACCAAAATTGACTTATCTTCCATTTATCATTCAAGGCTTAATTAAGTCTGTAAAAAAATTCCCGCAGTGTAATGCCATTTATGATGAAGAAAAAGGTGTTATATTTAGACATGAAGCAGTTCATGTTGGGATTTCTACACAAACCGATGATGGTCTCATGGTTCCAGTAATTAAGCATGCAGAGTCCAGGGATGTTTGGGATACTGCAAATGAGCTTATGCGAGTGACGTCTTCAGCTCGTGATAAAACGGCTACAATTGATGAATTAACAGGATCTACAATTACAATAACAAGTTTAGGTATAATGGGTGGTTTGGGAGCTACTCCAATAATTAATCATCCGGAAGTATCTATAGTTAGTATTCATGCAGCAAGAGATCGCGCAGTGGTTAGAGATGGTAGAATAGTTGTTCGTAAGATGATGAATATCACTTCTTCTTTTGACCACCGTATAGTAGATGGTTATGATGGTGCATTATTAATTCAAGAATTAAAATTAATGCTTGAATATCCTGCTAAAATATTTATGTGAAATTATTATGGCCGAAATACGTAATTGTAAAGTATTAGTTGTAGGCGCAGGTCCCGGAGGATACGTTGCAGCTATTAGAGCGGGTCAACTTGGTTTAGATACTGTAATTGTCGAAGGCTCAAGAGCTGGAGGTACATGTTTGATTAGAGGATGTCTTCCATCAAAAGCGATGATACATGCAGCTTCAACATTTGAAAGTTTAGAATCTCATTCAGGTAAAGGAAAGATGGGAATTAGCGTATCTGGAAAAGCAAAAGTGAACATGAAAGAGTTAGTTTCATGGAAAGAATCGATTGTTAATAAGTTGAACAAAGGTGTTGAGACTTTACTTAAAGCAGCAAAAGTTGAATTGATATCAGGTTGGGCTAAATTTAAAAATGCTAAAACATGTGAAGTTAGTGGTGGAGAAAAAGAGTACATAATTAACGCAGAACATGTTATCTTAGCAAATGGCTCGCAATCAGTGGAATTACCATTTATGCCATTTGATAATAATATAATTTCCTCAACAGAAGCTTTAGAACTAGAAGAAGTGCCTAAGAAACTAGTAGTAATTGGTGCAGGTTATATTGGATTAGAATTGGGAATTGCATATAGAAAATTGGGTTCTGAGGTAACATTTATTGAAGCCTTAGATCAGATTTTACCAATTTATGATTCAGAAATGACACGTCCTATAACAATGTGGCTACGTAAGCATAAAGTCACAGTTAATTTGGGTGCAAAGGCTAAAGGAGCAATTACCAAAGGTAAAGTCACAACTGTAGAATATACCGATTCTTCAGGCAAAGATCACAAGATTGAAGCAGATAAGGTTCTTGTCACAGTCGGTCGCAAACCAAACACACAAGGTTGGGGCTTAGAGAAAATGGCTGTCGATATGGATGGCCCGTTTGTCAAAGTAGATAATCAATGCCATACATCAATGAAGAATGTTTGGGCTATAGGTGATATTGTAGGTGAACCTATGTTAGCACATAAGGCCTCAGCCCAAGGGGAAATGGTAGCTGAAATAATAGCAGGTCATAAGAGAGCTTTTGATCCCATTTCAATCGCAGCAGTTTGTTTTACTGATCCTGAAATTGTTGGTGTTGGCTTAACTCCTGATGAAGCTAAGAATGAAGGAATAGAGATTATAGTTGGTAAATTTCCGTTTGCGGCTAGTGGAAGAGCATTGGCTATGAATGCAGGCTCAGATGGTGGATTTGTAAGAATTACAGCTCGAGCAGATAATCAAGTGATAGTAGGCATACATGCAGTTGGTTCACATGTTTCTGAGTTATCAGGGGAATTTGCACTTGCGATAGAGATGGGCTCTCGTTTAGATGATATTGCAGGCACGATTCACGTTCATCCTACTTTAACAGAAGCTTTTGCAGAGTCAGCACTTGCTGGATTGGGTCACGCAATCCACATCTCAAAGTGATTCCAACCGATATAATTCAAGCTGGTAATTCATCACACGATGAAATTGATCAGTTGATGGTCAAACTTCAAGAAAGAAGAATTAAAGATAAAATTAGAGATACTTTAATTTTTGTAGAACATCCTGAAATTGTAACTGTTGGCAGAAGAGGAATGCTTGATAATATTCAGGCACCGAAAGGTTTTGCTTCATCTAACGTTGATAGAGGAGGGGGTTTGACTTGGCATGGGCCAGGTCAGCTGGTTGGTTATCCTATATTCAAATGGAAAGAAGAATCAGTTAGAACGGTAATAACAAAGATTGAAGATTGGATTTTATCTTCATTATCTTTAGTTGGTATTTCAGGTGCCCGTAATGAAGCAATGCAAGGAGTTTGGTTTAATGGATATAAAATCGCAAGCATCGGTTTAGCTTTTAGCAAATGGGTTTCCAGGCACGGTTTTGATATAAATTTGAATACGCCAGATAATAGGATTGAATCTATCGAAGGCTGTGGTTTACCTATCGGAAAGCATACTTCATTATCAAAGTTTGATTATGATATTTCTATTGAAAAAATGCAGAATTTATTGATTGAAAAAATGCCAGAAATCTTAGGTCGGAAAGTAGCCAATACTACTAATTTAGAAACTCTTTAACTAAATGTTGATTTTGGTCTTTCAATTCGTGATGATTTTTCATCCATTCAGAGGCTTTTTCAATACAAATTGCTTTGATTTCACCAGTAAGAAGTTTTCCAGAAACATATTCTTCTCTAATTCGTTCTAATTCATTATCATTTTCTTCAAAGAAATATCGAAGATATTGATATGCGACATCAACTTCAGGATTTCCTCCTTTTGTACGATGTTCTTCAACAGTTGCTTGTCCTCCTGAAAAGGAAGTTTTTATTTTCTTTTCAATATCTTTCATTGAATCATTTAGAAACATGGTAGTTTCAGGCTGACTTGAACTCATCTTTCCTCCAGTCATACCAACTGCAAATTGGTGATATGTTGATGATGGCTGCATCAATCCCATACCTCCTAATTGTCTTTCAAGAGTTAATAATTGATATTTAATATCATTTTGATTCTCGGCTATAGCATCTTTGATATCAATTGTACCATGTTTTGGATTTGAATTTATTTGATTAAAACCAGCTTTATTAATTGCACTAACTGCTTTATCGATAATTGTTTTTCTCTGATTTATATCAATACCTCCATCACTTTTCATTCCCATTATTTCTTGGTTATTATCTTGGATTGACAAGCCAATAGTCAAATTACCATTCTTATTTTTATTTACATTAAACCAATTAGTTTTTGATACCATTCCTCTTGTTAATCGGATATGTGGGTCTTGGTCGATACCTACAGGAACTACAATTGGCCTTAATCCTCCATATTCATCCATTTGAGGATGCACAATATCGCCAGCTTGGACTAATGGAGATTGTACATGTGCTAAACTTGTCTTACCTGAAAAACCATAAATTGCTTCCATTTCAGATAGATTAGTTTTTGTTCCCAAAGTAAACCCTAATTTTTGAACAATTGGTCTTTCCGATTGAAAATAAATGGTAGTTTTATCTGGATCTAAACCCATTCCAGCATAATTAGAAATATATTCTTCAATGGCGTATTTCCTACATTTTTCAAGACTTAATCCTCTCGTTGCATGAGCTTCTAAGTCAGCTACAGTAATGGTAACATCTCCTCCAAGTTCTTGAAACCATTTAGCTTGGTCAAGAACCATTTTATGACCTAAATGTATTTGTCCAGATGGCATTAATCCGGATAAAACACCAAAGGGTTTGCCCGCCTTTCTTGCATTTAAAACATTATCTAAATCACGGTGTGCGAAAATGATTCCACGACGATGAAGATGTGTTGGGTTTGGTAATTTAGTGTGGTCTATCATATCTAGGCCGAATCTATCACAAATTTCTTTGTAATTTTCAACACCTTTACTATCCCAGGGATCAATTTCCATTATTCACTTAAGGATAGGGGGCTTAAAGCGAATTCCTGCCTAATAATT
>JAPYSW010000004.1:0-49711 GCA_029936395.1 Candidatus Poseidoniia archaeon | reverse complement strand
GGTAAACCAGGCCAAAGAGGAGTCATTGCTTCAGCTTCTTATGAGGCTCGTGATAAGGGAGTACGTTCTGCTATGGCCTCTAGTAAGGCTCTCAAATTTTGTCCTAATCTAAAGATAGTATCATCAAATAGGCCTTTAATTCGTTCATCATCAGCTAAAGTTATGGAAGTTTTGTCAAGATATGGTACACTTGAAAGAATGAGTGTCGACGAAGCCTTTGTAGATTTATCTCTTCAGAAAAATCCAGCAGCTTTAGTTCAAACTATTTTAAAAAGGATAAAGACTGAAACAAATTTACCAGCTTCCGCAGGTCTTGCTACATCTAAATTAGTAGCTAAAATAGCTTCAGATTTTGATAAACCCGAGGGCTTTACTATTGTTGAACCAGGTCGAGAGTCAAAATTCTTAGCACCTTTAGAAATCCGTAAAATTTATGGTATTGGACCTAAAACAGCATCAATTTTGAATGGTTTAGGAATTAAAATCTGTTCTGATATAGTTTCCATTGATATTCAGAAACTTTTACCAGTATTTGGTCAATATTCAGTGAATTTAAAGAATAAAGCAAAAGGAATCGATAATCGGCCAGTTGACCCTTCTCCATGGATAGCTAAGCAACAAGGAACTGAAACTACTTTTGATGTAGATATTAAAGATGCAGATAAGATTGAGTTGGCATTACAAGAATTATGTAAAGAAGTATCCGAAAGTATTGGTAATATGGGGCGTTCGGCACGTACAATAACAATCAAACTACGTTGGTCAAATTTTAAAACAATAACACGTCAAAGAACCGTTCCAGGAGAGATAAATAAATCACAGGATATCTATAAAGTAGCTAAATCACTGCTTTATGAGAATTGGAAACCGGGAAAACCAATACGCCTTTTGGGAGTTGCAGCAAGCCGTTTAGGAGTTTCAGATCAACAAAAGCTACAGTTAGAATTCGAATAAGCTTTTTTGTTTACTATCATTTTTTGGAGTTATTTTTGTTGGCTCTTCTTCTTTCTCTTCTATATTCAAAGCTCTATAGTCTAATGTTACAACCTCTTTTTTTTGTCTGAATTGTTGTGACTCTTCCATAATTGCCGATATTCGTTTATCTTTTTTCTCAATACCCATCAAAATAGCTAATTCATTATCATTCAATTCTAATTTACCGGTAATTTTGGCAGCCTTCGATAAATCGCTTCTGCAAACTGTAGAAATAACGGCCAGTTGATCCAGTTTAGATTCCTTAATTGATAAGTGTGTTGCTCCCCCAATTTTTTTGGCTAAGGAATTACGATAGGCTCGTTGAAAGCGGCTCGCTCCCATCTTTCTAATCCATGAAGGAAATTGTAATCGTCTGCCACTTGTTGGATGAGATTTTGACAAGGCTACACCACTTGACATTATTTCCGAAGCATATCCCCAAAGTCCATAATTTTGAGTCCTAGAAACTCGAGCTAAGAGTAAATCAGCATACGCCACTCTGTCGTATGCTCTTTCAATATCATTAGGATGCTTGTATACAATAGGTATATTGTCACTGATCCATGTAGCAACATCTCTTGGTTGTTCATGTAAATCAAATATGGCCTTTCGAGGTTCGTCATAATTATCGCTGTTAAAAATTATATTGAGTGCATCAAACATTTCACTTTCTCTATCTCTTGAGTCCAATTTTTCATAATCTTCTTTATCAATTATTCGATTGCCTTCTGAGATAGATTGTAAGTCATTAATGGCACCTCTAAGATCTCCCTTAGCCGCTTCAGCCATTGCCTTAATGGTTTCTTCTTCGATTTTCAAATTCTCTTTTTCACAAACGTTATTCAATACCATTGAAACTGAAACTGCAGATGGCCTCTGAAATTTCAATGTAAGGGCTAATCTCTTAATTTTAGCGCCTGTTCCTTTTGTAAGATTATACAAATCATTTACAGTAATTATTACGGGTTGTTTTGTCATTTCTAAGGTTTTAGAAATGGCTTTCTTACCGCCTCTATCGCTATAATTTTTTGTTTTGTTTTTAGATTGTTGAGCTCTTTCATATAGATTATCCGCTTCGTCTAATAATATCAAATTTCTATCTGAGAGTCCATTGGCTCCAAATGTCTGAAACAAACCAGCTCTAAGCGCAGTACCTTCAATCACATTTCCGGAACGTGCATCAGAAGCATTTAGTTCAATTAATTCCCATCCCATATCTTTGGCTAAGGCAATTGCAGCTGAAGTTTTACCGCATCCAGGAGGTCCAGACAATATAACTCCTTTTTTAGTCATTCTTTCACCCCAAGAGCTGGCCCAGTTTCGAAGTTGAGTAATCGTTTTTGTATTGCCTATAATGTCTGAAAGACTGTTTGGCCGGTATTTTTCAGCCCAAGATTCCATTACTCACCCAGTTTCATAGTGAAATGTAATTTTTGATATTTAAGTATAGATTTAGCACTACTCGATATATTCCAGAAAATAATTAAAATACATATTCCTGAAGTACCCATTGCAGTCGCAAATGAGCTTTTAAATTCACTACTTTCACTTAGTTGAAAAATGGAGATATTCCAATCTCCATTGCCTAGATAAATAATTGTAGAACATAACATGAAGGCCAATAAACCAGAAAAAACAAGTGAACGGCTTTTTGTTCGTCCATAAAGTTGTACAATTGGGGAGATTAAAGTTAAGAATAAGCCAATACCTACGAGAGTGAAAAATAAGCTCATGTATTGCGTTTGAAAATAATTTATTGCACTGACAGGTATTGTTTGATTTATCATAGCCTCAAATATCATAAATAAAGGCGCATAGGTTGCTAAACCTGCTGCAATAAAGACAATTCTTGCTAACATTATTAGTGTTTGAGAATTTTTACTATTAACATCTAATTTTTCTAGTTTCTTATAAGTGCGTTTCAATACTAACAAAGAAATTAAAGTAGTAGCACCAACAATTGGCATAAACATAGTTGTAATGTAAATAATTCCCGTTAATGCCATACTAATGAGAGGGACCTTCATCAGAAAACCTACTCTAGATCCAGCCATTTCAAGAATCACTTCACTAAACATGTAAACGGCTATTGCTTCCAAAATAAAAACTAGAGTCAATAGAAATCCAGCTACAAACATTCTCGAACCAAAGCTACTGTAAATGTATGCATCTGGCTGGTCTTTGACAAATCTAACCATTATATGTCCAGAAGGGCGCTGTTAATTAGCCTAACTCAAAACGAAGTTGTTCAGAATCCTTTCTTCCTGCGAGTTTTTCAGCTAACTTTATTCCAATTCCAGGAATACTATTAAGATCAGAAGGTCTTGCATCTCTTATTGAACTTTGACTAGTGAATCCAGCATTAAATAGAGTTCTGGCACGAATTCTACCTACTGAATCAATTTCGAGTAAAGGCAATAGTTCTTTTCGAATTCCATTCTTTATTCTAATTCGTAATTCAGTTATCATTTTAGTATTTGAAGGCGATAATAACTCAGCTAGTTCACTCATGGCATAAAGTATCCATTCAGCCGTTTCAACTTTAGCACGAATATCTCCAGGAGTGGTAGAATAGCGTTTCAATAGATGTTCTTCAGGCGTTTCTTCAATCCAATCCATTAGTAGTAATGCAGTTTTCAAGTCCCATAAGTAAAATTCTAATTCCATATGTTCTACAGGAGGAGGAAGCATGAGATCACCTTCCATTTGCATAAGATGAGTTAGATATGTTTCCATTTCATTCTTTCTTACATATAGTGAATAGATATCTGGAGTTCTTGTAAGAGTATGTAATAATCCAAGTGAATTAGCTTCAACTTCAGATTCTAATGCATTTTTAATTATTACTCCTGATAAAGGATCTATATACAATTGCGATACCTTTCTTCCAAAAGCAGTTGGTTTTAATTTCTCTTCAGATACTTTATTTGCAGGTTGAAATTCATTGTCTTTCTTTCCTTCAATTTCAATCAATTGTTCTTTATCTAAGAAATCCAGAACTTTATTCAATCTGTGTTGAGTTCTCCATAGTTCACCTTGTGCACCAAATAGAGTTTTTTCAAGAAACTTATGCAAACCTTCTCTCGTATTTATGGTTCCTGAAGTAATCAAAGATAAAAGGTGAGTTCTTAATGCAGGTTCACTACCTAATCGGGATATTACTGGTTCAGTTTCACCTTCAAAATATCGTTCTGTAAAAGAATCAATTTGCTCTCTTTTTTTAGCAATCAATATCCCTTGTCCATCAACGTCAAAACCAGGTCTTCCAGCTCTTCCTAACATTTGATGAACTTCTAAGACAGGTAATGGTTGATTTGATTGAAAAGAAGAATCCCAACGGCTTAAATCTCTGATAATAACTCTTCGAGCAGGTAAGTTTACACCTGCAGCTAGTGTTGGTGTTGCACATAATACTTTCAATGATTTTTCCTTAAATGCTGTTTCAATTATTAGTCGTTGTCTATTTGTTAAACCAGCATGATGGTAAGCAACACCATTTGCAATTAATTTAGATAAATTAGAATCAACAGATGTAATTTCATCAGCATTCTTTTGAATTTGGTCTGCAAATTTTTCCAATTCTTTTTGCTGCTCCGAATTTAATTTTCCCCCTATCATTCTACTCAATTTCTTTGCTTGAGCTTCTGCAGATTTGCGAGTTCCAACAAATACTAAACATTGTTCGGGTAAATTGTCAATTGCAATTCCTTCAACACCATCCAATCCCATATATTTTCTTTCACCATCCTCCCATTCCACAGTTCCATCCAGCGATATTCCTTTTCTGAGAGGAACTGGTCTAAAATCACTCTCAACTAATTTTGCATCTAGCCAGTCAGCTATTTCTTTTGAATTTGAAACAGTTGCTGAAAGTCCTATAATTTGTATGTTTGGATTTATCTCTCTAAATTTTGAAAGTGTTATTTCAAGCGTAGGTCCTCTCCCAGAGTCATTGAGTAAGTGTATTTCATCAGATACTAAACATTCTACCTCAGATAACCAAGAAGGATTGTGTCTGATTAAAGAATCAGCTCTTTCAGAAGTTGAAACTATAATGTCATATTTTGATAATCCTCTTGCTTTATCATAATCTCCAACAGAAACTCCAATCTTTGCCCCGTCCAAAATATTTTTACAGATATCTTTTAACTCATTGACTTTTTCCCATGCCAGAGCCCGTAAAGGTACAAGATACATTCCTTTCTTTTTAGCTTTTACAGCTTTTATTAAAGCAGCATATGCAACCAATGTTTTTCCTGCAGCAGTAGGTACTGACATCAATACCGAATTACCTTTTTCAACAAGAGCAATAGCTTCTTTTTGTGGAGGGTATAATTCTTTAATTTTTAGATACTCTAATAGTTCTGATAACAACCTCACCAGCTCTCATCTTGATCATTTATACCAAATTCAGGTTTACTTTGAAACGTCAGATATAATGCAATTGCTCCAAAAAGTGTAGATAACAACAATCCTCCAAGTCCAATAATTGCTGCCGCACATCCAATTAAAACAATATTGTAGTTTTGTCTCATCATTAACAATGCACTTGCTACAAATGTCAGAATAGCACATATTAGTTCCCAGAACATACCAAATTTCAAAACTTGACGAACAAACGATTCATCAATTTCATTGTCTTCTTGATCAACTTGAATACTCATCTCACCCATGACTTCATTATATTTGATTGTAACACCCTCTATTTTCTCACTATCATTTAATATTCCATTCATGGTAGTAGCAGTACCTAGCAAGATAAATCCAGCTAGAAGTAAAGCAATGGCAGCTTGAGAGGGCTTACTCGTGGTTGGATATAATGAAACTGAATTACTTGTACTATCTTCATCACCTCCCCAATCTAAGGATTCGTATTGGGTTTCTTCCCATCCTTCAGATTCATTTTCATCAACCATTATTCAATCAGTGCTAGTCCCATAATTAATGGTTGCTCTAAGAATTTTTTAGACCTTTGATAGTTCCACTCGTTCTTACTGTAATTATTTTTAGTTCTTCACTCTCATTATTCATAATTTCTCTTGATTTATCTAATAATTTATGATCAACTCTAACAATGCCATTTTCAATATTTACTTCAATTAATTTCCATTTTATTTTGGACTCTAAATTTCCAATTTTAGTTCTGAAAAAATTAATTAAATTACTCTTTGAGCCCTTATTTGAATGTTTAAAAAGGATATATCTTTTCCTTCCTCTTTTTTCTTTAACTACCATTTATTCAAATGCTTTTGTAATATTCTTTATTACGTTTTCTAATTTTTCTATTCTCTCTTTAAGTTTATTAACTTCTTCTCTCAATTCAGTATCATTATTACTAGATTTTGTATTCTTAAGTTTTTCAATTAACCAGGAGTCTGTTTCTTCTTTTAACTTAATAATAGATTCTAAGTCTTCGGAATTATCTTCATTATTATCTATAATCTCCTCTTTTATTTCTTCAACATTCTTCATAGTTTCTTCTTCGAATTCTTCTATTATTTCCTTGGATTTTTCTTCAATTTCATCTTCGTGTTCTTCATTAGTAGTAGTTTGTGATTTTTCTCTATCATAATCTTGAGTAGTCATTATATTTCCATTACTATCAGATTTAATTTTTTTAATTTCTAAAAGTTGGTCAAGACCTTTCTTAAATGATTCCATTATAATCGAATTTTCAGTATCACCTGATGCCTCTCTGTATGCATTGAATAATTCTCCTGAATCCATTTTGTACCCTTCAAGTTTAAGAATATTTAGTAAGATAGCTCTTGGATCATCATTATCCCATACAATATTTTCTTCTTCACCTTTGACATCTTCAATAATTACATCGTCATCCACAATATTTGAGCTTTCTTCAATAGTAACTTCCTCATCCTTAATGACTTCTATTTCATCAGGTACTTCTTCTTTTGTTTTCTTACTCCACGGATAGTCCATATTATTAGAAATAGTGCCGTAATATTATAGTTAATGCCAACTCAATACGTTTAATCCCCCCTTAAACCTGAAGCATTGTGTCTCTTACTGATAAGATTTCTGAAATTGAGGAAGAAATTGGTAATACTAAGTACAATAAAGCTACTCAGCATCATATAGGTAAATTAAAGGCTAAATTAGCACAGTTAAGAGAAGAAGTAGTAGTTAGTTCTTCAGGTCCTAGAGGAAGCGGTTATGGAGTTCGTAAGGCAGGAGATGCTACGGTTGCCTTAGTCGGATTGCCTAGTGTGGGAAAATCTACATTATTGAATTGTCTTACTGATGCAAATAGCGAGACTGGCTCGTATGCTTTTACTACTTTAGATGTAGTCCCAGGAGTTCTAAAATATAGAGATGCTAATATTCAAATTTTGGATTTACCGGGTTTAATTGAAGGTGCTGCAAGAGGCGCTGGGCGTGGTAAAGAAGTTCTTTCAGTTATACGTTCAGCAGATTTGATAATACATATAATTGATGCAGTTGAGCCAGCCCCACATGTTATTATCAAAGAATTATTCGATTCTGGAGTTCGTTTAAACAGCCGTCCTCCGAATGGTAGTGTTTCAAAAACAGGGATTGGAGGTATTGAAGTAATATCAACTATAGCTCAAGAACTTGAGGAAGAAGTAATCAAAACAATAGTTAGAGAGTATGGCATCGTGAATGCTCAGGTTGTATTAAGAGAAAAAATAACAATTGATGATTTAGTTGATATTTTAGCTAAGACTAGAGTGTATGTTCCTTCTTTTGATGTTATTACTAAGGTAGATATGATTGAAAAAGAACAGTTGCCTATTGTTAAAGAAATGTGTACTAATAAAAAAATTATCGAAGTAGCGGCACCTTTGGGTAAAGGTATTAAAGAATTAAAAAAACAGATTTATCATACATTAGATTTCATATCTATATTTATGAAACCTCAAGGTGAAAAAGCAGATCTTAAGGAACCAATGGTTATCAGAAAAGGGACAACTATTGCAGAAATATGTCAACGCTTGCATCGTGATTTTAGGCGTAAGTTCCGTTACTCTCAAGTTTGGGGTCCTTCAGCAAAATTCCCAGGTCAAACAGTAGGTTTAAATCATAATGTTAAAGATCAAGACATTGTGAGCATTATAACTCATCGCTGATTTATTTTAATCTTGCGATTAAGTCAGCTTTCTTACCTGAAGTTTTTAGTCCTTTTTTCTTTAATTCAGCTTTTAATTCAGTTAATTTCATTGAGCTATAACTTTTCTTAGCTTTATTTGGTTTGGAAGTTTTTTTTGTCGATACTTTTTCAGTTTCGCTTTTTTTGAATAATCCCATAATTCGTGATGCTCCACTTCCAATTCCTGATTTTACAGCTCCAGCACCTCGGCCAATTCCCGATTTTACAGCTCCAGCACCACGTCCAACCGCAGCTCCAGCACTACCAATTGCAGATTTAGTTTTAGCACTACCTGATTTAATCCCATCACCTATTTTACTGCTAATACCAGTTGAGTCTTCTTTTACTTCGACTTTAGTCTTCGTATCAGTTTTTTTCTCAATTACTGTTTTACTTTTATTTTTTGGAGTAAGTTTAAGTTTTGATCTTGGTTTAAAGACAATATTTGGTTTATCTGTATCTTTAGCTTTATTTTCATTATATTCTTTACGGGCAGAATCAGTCGTAACAGATTTCGGTAGTTTATCTCCAAATCTATCTTTGTATCTGTCCTCTAAACTTTTGCCTTTTGAATCCATCATATGATCTAATCGTTTATGGATGTCCATTAATGGTTTTTCACTCTTTTTTTCCCATCCTACAGTTCCTGGAACTGCCGATACTGGAACTGAATCAGTAGTGACCATCACATTGTTATCAGCTGTAACTCCAACAGGTGCAATTTCAACGATAGGTTGTATCGCCGGCGTTGCTTGAATTACAGCAGGTGCAGCCATTTGGTTAACTGCAGGTTGTGCCACTGCCTGAACTGCAGGTACTCCTACAGGCTCCAAGACAGGAGGTCTTCTTTTTGCTTTTTTCTTTCCGCCGAACCAAGCCATATTTTTACCAATATTTTTTAACGATGTCTACCACTTTTTCAAAGAGGCTAAAAAGTGTTGGAGAACTCTTTGCTCTTCTGTTTGAAGAACCATTCCCAAGTGCTATTTCAGACTCGTTGTCATCTGGAGACATTTATCGGTATTTATAGTAATCAATTAAAAGCTTGTTTCACTCTCATTATCCTTGCCAACTTGTCTTTTGACTGCCTAATCTATGCCTGTTGTAAGCCTTTATGATGTCTCCTTTAGTAATAATTCCTATCAATTTTTTGTTATCAGCTTTACTGACAACAGGTAAATGGCTTATTTCTTTGTAACTCAATGAATCTAATGCTTGAGCTAAGGTTTCTCGTTGAGTAATCGTAATCAAATCAGTTACACAATAATCTTTTACAGTTAGATGCCTTTCATGTTTAACTGCAGCTTCATGTATATCAGACCAGGTTATTATTCCATATAATTCACCATTTTCATTTAGAACTGGTAAACTCATATGTCCTGTATCTTCTATCATTTGTAGAGCCACTTCTAAAGGCCGATCTGGTTTAATGGTTAGAACTTCTTCAGACATGGCTTCTTTGACTTCTATCATTCTCATTAAATCTTGTCCAGCTCCTAAATCAATATGGAAACCCCTTCGAGCTAATTTGGAGGTGTAAAAAGAATGTTCAGAAATTACATAACATACGGCATCTGCGACAACACACGATAACATTAATGGTAGTATTATTTCATAAGTGGCTGTCATTTCAAATAAAAGCACAATTGCCGTTAAGGTTGCACGTGTCATCGAAGCTACGAAGGCAGCCATTCCGACTAATGCAAAAGCACCAGGATGACTTACAATACCGAAGTCATAAAGGACTAATCCTAGTCCTGCGCCAATTGCAGCGCCAATGAACAAGCTAGGCGTAAATATACCGCCTGATCCTCCACTTCCAATAGATATAGACGTAGCAATTATTTTTAGCGCCATAATAGATAATATAAAAAGTAATAGACTAGCGATTCCGGAACTAATGTCAGTATCAACTGGGAAACTTTCTCCGATTATAAGTCCATCAGAATTATCTGGATCTAATGATATTAAATCAGAAGTTACATCAAAACCATTTCCTAGCACATGTGGAAAAGAAAGTGCAATTAGCCCAACACAAAGCCCTCCTAAGCAGGTCCTTAATGGAACGGGTATTCCTTTAATATTTTCAATATTATCTTCCACAAAGTTCATTAATTTTATAAAAATAGAAGCCGCTAAACCTATTACTAAACCCAGAATTATATAGAATGGATATTCAATCGGAGAACCCAGAGTATAGTGTGGTATCTTATCAAATGCAGCAACATCTCCAGCTAAACTTCGAGTCACTGCAGTAGCTATTACTGCGGCAATTACAATTGGAATAAATGATCTAGTTTTGAGTTCAGCTAAAATTAATTCGATTGCAAATAGAACTCCTCCTAAAGGGGCATTGAATGCAGCAGTAATTGCACTTGCAGCTCCACAGCCAATGATAGTTCTTGTTTCTTCTACAGTTTTACCGGTTCGTTGCCCGATTTCGGAGCCTATAGTTGAGGAAATAACAATCATTGGTCCAACACGCCCTAATGACATTCCAGTACCAATACTTGCAGCTGAAGCAAAGAATTTAGCAACTGCTTTTTTTGCACTTAATCTAGCTTGTTTAAAAGCTACAGCTTCCATTACGATTGGTACACCTGCACCTTTTGCATCTTTTGATCCATACTCAATAATTAGACCTGCAATCAATCCACCTAAAGCCGGTATGAAAATAATCAACCATTCATTATCAGTACTTCTCAATGAATGATTCACAAAACTATTTCCATAGAAGAATTCTTTGATCATATTAGTTAAATTTATGAATATCCAGGTTACAACTGCTGCAAAAGCTCCCGTTAAAGCTGCAAGAATATTTATTTGTAACATTGGAGAGTTTATGACTTTATCTAGTCGTTTTTTTACTTCAGAGTCCTTCATTTAGTCAAAACCTCATTCCCACTACTAGTTATCATCAGTGTGTGTTCAGATTGGGCTACCATGCCTTTACCTAATTCATCTAAAACAGGATAATAGGAAACTATTCCTGCTCTCATGAGTTTCTGTAAATTTTTTATCGCGTCTTTTTGGAATGCGTGTAACCATCTTTCAGCAAATGGTAAACCGTTGTATCTATTCTGTATTTCCATCATTAATTCGCTTGCTTTTTGATCACGGATATTACGAACCTGTCTTAGATGATATATATTTGAATTTCTCTTACCGCCTACTCTTCCAGCCCCATCAGTCACAAATGGTTCTATAGCTACGATATCTCCAGTTTTTAGAACTGGTCCACCTCTTTCTCTTACACTGGGGATGGAAACTCCACTATGTAAATTGTATCTCTTTATTTTGTGCCCTGTCAAATTAGCAATAGGTCTATATCCATATCTTTCAATTGTTTCTTGTACGGCATGACCAATAACTCCAACACTTATTCCAGCTGCAGCAATCTCCACAGCTTTATTGAGAGCCTCACGTGAAGCCTCTATCATTTTTCTATACTTATCAGTGCCAATTTCTATAGTTAATGCATTATCTCCAATATATCCTTCAATGTGCACTCCGACATCAAGTTTGACTAAATCACCTTTACAAAACGAGTCTTCACTTTTACTTGACGGAGTCCAATGTGCTCCAACATTATTAATTGCTAAATTAGTTGGAAATGCCAATTCACCTCCTTTATCTCTTACATAATTTTCTATTTCTTCGGTAATTTCCAACATTGATTTTTTCTCTTCAATTATACTCTTTCCGAACTGTAAAGCTTCACTGGCTAGGTTACCAGCTTGCCTCCATTTTTCGATTTCATCAGAATTCAAACATACCCTCCAGAATAGTTGAGTATAAAGCACCAATACGTCTTATTTCGGGTCTGTCTTTCGATAAATCAATGATAGTAGATTCAATATTTGTTGGTTTATCTCCATCTAAATAATAACAATTATTTTGAAAGATGTTCTTAGCCTCTTTTATATTCGCTGCAATTTTTTCACCATGAATATTCGCACTTGTAGTTATGACTGGTTTATCTTTTGCCAAATCATTTGCCGTTTTATTCAATGGTATTCTTATTGCAATATTTCCATTTTTAGTAACTCCTTTTGCAAATTTCTTTTTAGATTTCATTATGAGAGTTATAGGGCCTGGTAGGAAATCTGAAATAATCTTTTCGTATTTCTTATTTACTTCACAATAATTATAAATTTCTTTTTTATTATTTAACATAATACTGAGACCATCACTTTGTTTTCCCTTAATTTCAAAAAGTTTGTCAACTGCCGTTTGATTAAATGGGTCACATCCCATTCCTAAGACTGTGTCAGTTGGATAAATCACAATTTCCCCATTTCGAATTGCTTCTCTAGCTTCTTCGATGGAAATCATAACTATTGATGAGAAATGTACCCGTTTTAATGTCTTTGTATAAATTATCTCTGTTCGATAGGTCTAAAAGTTCGATCAATAGTTCCAACATATCTAGCTCTTGGCCTAATTAATCTATTATTCTTATATTGCTCTAATACATGTGCAGTCCAGCCAGCCACTCTTGACATTGCAAAAAGTGGTGTGAATAAGTCAGTAGGGATATCAAGTCCATAGAGAAGCGGGGCTGAATAGAAATCAACATTTGTAATAATTTCTTTTCTGGCTTTTACTTGTTTTTCAATTTCTTCAGAGACATTAAAAAGTTCCATTTCACCTCTTTCTTCCCAGAGTTTTTTAGCCATACCCTTGAGATGTGTTTTTCGCGCATCATCTACTTTGTAAACTCGATGTCCAAAGCCCATTATTTTTTGTTTAGTATTCAATGCATTTTCGATAAAAGCAGAGGCATTCTCTACCTTTCCAACTTCAATAATCATTTCCATAGCCTTTTCATTAGCTCCACCATGTAATGGGCCACTTAGTGTTCCAACTGCCGAAGTTATTGCTGAATGCATATTTGCTAGAGTTCCTGCAGTTACTCTAGCTGAGAATGTGGATGCATTAAAACCATGATCTGCTAATAAAATAAGATAAAGGTTTAATGCTTGAATTTGGATATTCGTTGGTTCTTTTCCATGCAACATTCGCAAGAAATCTTCAGCATGCCCCCTATTTGGATCTGCTTCAATGAGTGGCAGTCCTTCTCTAAGTCGGTGTATAATTGCAACTGCAGTAGATATTTGGCCAACTAAACGTAAAGCCTTTGGAGGCAACTCATTTAGAGGAACATTCTTTTCAAAGTGTCCTAAACTTGAGACTACAGTTCTTAATGTGCTCATTGGAGAAGTTTTACCAGACAATTCAGTTATTACTTTTATTACTTCTTCTGGAAGAACTCTTGCTTCACCGATTCTCTTAGTCATTTCATCAAGACGTTCTTTATTTGGCAATTCAGTATCGTAAAGTAAACAAATGGTTTCTTCAAAAGTCGTATCAAATGCTAGATCATCAATATTATATCCACAATATCGTAGAATGCCTTTTTCCCCATTCACAGAGCTTAATTTAGTGTCGGCAGCGACGATACCTTCGAGTCCTTTTACAGGTTCAGCAATTGAATCTTTATTATCTTTTGGTAGAGACACGTTTTAAACATAAAGAGTATTATATTTAGTATTTGCCAAGCTATTTTTGTTTGTATTTTGTAACTCTAATTCCTAGTTCTCCTCTTATAGCTGGTCGAGTCATAATCTCTTTCATTTTATCATTGAATGAAGCTTCTAAATCTACATCCATTGCAATCGCATGACCTATTGTCAGAATCAAAATATCTGCTAATTCTTCAGCTTTTTCAGATTGAAGTTTTCCTTTTGTAAAACATTCAGCCAATTCACCTAATTCTTCAATAGTTAGTAATATTCGATAGGCCATATCATGACCATTATTCTTTTTTTTGCTAAATTCATGCTTATCATGGAATTCTTTTACTTTTGCTAGCATCTCAGCATAAGTTTGACTCATAGAGTGTTACAAAGGTTAGTCTTTGTTAGCTTTACTCTATTGTTTAGTTACTTTTTCAGCGACTGAAATACAAGCCATAAAATCTTCAGTAGCTTCTCTTAAACTACCTAAATTTTCAGCTTTAATAATAGCTTTTATTTTATTATCAACAACGTTTGTTTCAACCCAACCTATATTTTCAGGTTCAGTTGATTTAGCTACTGATTTAGCAATAATATTTGAATCAAATACTATTTCCAATTCAATTTTATGTTTAATAATATCTCGTATTGCTTTTTGACTCCCACTTCCATATTGTGCGGCCTTTTTCTTCCTGTCTGTAATTTCTTTTGGTAATCCCAGTTTTTGAGCAGCTTGTCTAAGTGGAACTTTACCGACATCTCCGATGCGTTCTTCTTCACTAAAGGAATTAGCAGCTTCAACTACATTTTCTGAAAGATAAGGACACGAAAGTTCTAAATCAAATATTTCGGCTATTTTCTTTTCTCTGTTCTTTAATCTTTTATTTAAATCATCAACTTCTTTTGACAAATCATTCACAATACCCTCCTTTCTAAATCTAGCGTATCCTCCAAATAATTCATCTGCACCCTGACCACACATTAATATGGGATTATTTGAGTTTTTAGCAACTATCCAAAATGGTAACATGAATTCAACTTCAATAGCTTTCAGGTTAATTTTTTTTTGCATATTAAACCCCTCGATAACCATTTCTTTAGGTTCAATCTCAATAATAGTAAGATCCATTTCAATCATTTCCGCAGCTGTTTTTGCAGCTTCTAAATCATGAGATTTTGGAGTTCCCACTGCGATAAGTTCGACGTCCGAATATTTTTTAGCTAAAAAAGCTACTAAAGTCGAATCAATTCCTCCCGAAAAAGATACTGTGACAGCCTTGTTACATGAATCTTTTACTGCAATATCAATAGCATTACTGAGTATTTCCAGACGTGTATATTTCATTATGAAGCAATGCCACTTTCTGTCATGAATATTTTCAATTCTTTCAAAGCTTTTTTAGCTTTTGCCTCACTAATGACATCTGTAACAATTAATACTCCAGACTGAAAAATAATAAAACTAGCATCAGGTTTGTCCATTCTTAGTACTAGTCCTTGGAAACGTAGTGGGTCATATTCAGCACCAGGTATTGCTAAAGCCATAGCTTTTAGATCAACTATTTTGCCAATATTTTCTTTGACGACCATGTTTTCTAATTTAGTAGCTCTTTTTGTACTAACTTTTGAATCAACATTTTTTACTAATTCTTTTAACTTAATCATGATATTTTTACCTTCATTCAGAGTTGTTACACCTGTAATCAAGGCTTTACCATTACTGAATAATACGCCTGCTGCTTTTTTGGAACTGTTAGTATCCATTTCAATAATGACTGAAGGATTACCTGAACTGGAATATCTAGCGTTAGGTAACTCTGTTGCTAATGTGATTAATTCTAGTGTCTTCCCGAGATGGGATACGGCAATTACATTTTCAACTTTGATGGTACTCACAAATTATTCAAAACAGGCAAGTTTAATAGCTTAACCTTCAAGCAAATTCATCAAAAGGATAGGGTTCGGGGTCCCTTTTCCCCATTAATATTTGGGTTTCTGGAACTGTTAGTAATGGTATCGGCCATGTTGGTCCATCTTCAATTGCCAGCCTAGGGCATGCCGTAATAACTGCAGCATCTATTCCCAATCCCAATAATTGTTCATGAGATTGGTGCATGCTTCCAATCATAATAGTTTCCTTTCCATTTTCAATTAGTAATTCTTCAATTTTATCGGCTAATTCTATCCTTTTTTGCCCAATTTGGTTTGAGAAAAGTATGGCCCACCTTTTTGCATCTGTAGCTACAGACATAGCTGCATATCGCTGCTTCAAGAAAGGCCTAGGATCGGCTATAGTCACGGTACCATTATGAGGTTCTAGGCATGCAACTGGTTTGCCTGTTGAGAGAGCGACAGTCAATGGATGAAATAATCCAGTTCCAATGTATAGATATCCGTCAACGTTTAATTTTCTAGCTGCAGATGAATTACAACCTAAAAGTTGTCCTGCAGCAGCTAATCTTGGACCACCAGTAGTTACACTAGTATCAAATCCTTCTTTTTCTAGTATTTCTCCTGCACTATCAATCATATGTAGATGTTGAGCTGTGGTAACGACTCCAATTTTATGAGGAAGTATATTTTTTAATTCTAATATTGCCTTTTTCCCAAGTGATAGTTTTCCGGTGTGTCTTACGGGAACAAAAAAAGTAGGAATTGCATAGAATTCTGAATGATAAGGCATGGGTAAATGACCCATATGAATTAGGGCGTCTGCTCCAATTTCTTCTAAAGGCCTATCTGCTAAGTCACAAGCGCCATACGTTGGTTCACCCCAGAGTACGACTTTGGCATCCGTCAGTTTAGTTACAAAGGTTACTATTTCATGAGATTTTGTTTTTAATCCATCGGGAACCTGAATTCCAATTCTTTTTTTTCCCTTGAGTTTTAGGCAAACCTCTTCTATTCCCGGTTTCCAATCAAAAGTTATTTCACTCATCTACTAATATGGTCCTTCTGATATAGGATATAATAATATTGGTTTGAATTATTCTAGTATTATTAGGTTTAATTCTAGTAATTTTTCAAGAAATATTTGTACTCTACTGGCCGCAGGTGCTACTTCTTCTCCAAATCGTGAATCAAAGATATCCACTATGTCCTTAACTGAATTTTTACCATTACACAGTTCCCAAATAAGAGTAGTATATTTGTCAAGAGGTCTTTTGATTATTTCTGGACCTCCGATTCTGTCGTGAAACCATTTTTCTATGGATCCAAAATCTTTAGGATAGGTTATTACAACTACATCTCCATCATTCTTTGAACTTATTTTGGGGTCGGGATTCTTAGTTGGTTTTTTTAGTAAGATCTCGTTTTTTTTCATAATTTTTCCATTCCTATTATCATCACAACTAAAGTTGCAGCACCACTTATTGCAGCATATCTTATAGCTAATTTTTGGTCTTGCCACACAAAACGTGAGACCCATACTAGCCACCCACATACTAAGGCAATGACAAGCATAATTCCAAAAAGGATAGTCCACCAGTTCACAATGTCTTATTGGTTGGGATTAATTAGTGGTAGCCCCGCCAGGATTCGAACCTGGGTCTCAAGATCCAGAGTCTCAAATGATGGACCGCTACACTACGGGGCTGAACAAGGTTCAGCTTGGTTCGGTGCATAAAAAAACGTTGGTATTTGTATTCGCCTAATTTTCATCATAAAATTCATCATCGTCATCTTCGAATTTAAATTCTGTAGTTTCATTATTGGCTAATTCTATTTTTTCTGGAAAGTATCTCAATATAATAACGTCATCTAGGTCCTGAACCCATCTATATGGTATGATTATATTTTCACTATCTTTAACAAGTCTGGGTGTCGTTCCTGTAATTAATAATGCGGAAATTACACGTTGTGTTGTGTCAAGTAACACATCATGAACAACGCCTAAACGTTGTCCATTTCTGGTATAAACCGTCAGTCCAGCTAGTCTTGAGGCTTCATTAAGCACAGTTGGTTATCGGGTCTCCATATAATTATTTTGCTCTCGAATAATACAGCCGTAATTGGTAATAGACTATAAATAGAGGCCAAAAGTGAAGCGGATGCATGGGTAGAGTAAGGCCAACATACATCAAACGCGTAGCTATAGAATTAGTTAGGAATTTTCCTGAGAGATTTACTGAGGATTTTGATCATAATAAATTAGTCGTAGGAGAATTAACAGATGTGGGAAGTTTAACTATGCGTAATAGAATTACAGGTTATGTAACTCGTTACCGGAAACAGGAACGGAATTGAATCATTATGATGTTTTAGTTGAGGGTGCAGGCCCCGCTGGAGCAACGGCAGCTTATTATTTGGCTAAACAAGGGAAAAAAGTAGCATTAGTAGATAGAGCAACATTCCCTCGCGAGAAAGCTTGTGGCGGAGGTTTGTGTGTTCATATTGAAGAATTCGATCATATTATTTCTAATTGGGATGACTTTCTTGAATCTAAATGTTTTCGTGGAATAGTTTATGGTCCTGATTTTACACCTGTAGATTATGTTAGTGAAAAGCCTTTCTTTTACAATATCCGCCGTTTAAAATTTGATAATACTTTAGTGAAATATGCTGTCGCTGAAGGTGCTACTTTGATTGAGGGTGTAGCTGTAAAGAGTTTTGAAGTAAATGAGGATAAGGTTGTAACTAAATTAAGAAATGGTAAAGAACTGTCAAGCGATGTAATAATTGGTGCAGGAGGTTCTTTTGACATGGTTTCTCGCAGAATTAGAGAAATAGAGAATATGCCTATGAAATGGAAAGATGAAGACATTGCAACTGCACTTTATTTTGAAGTCGAAGTAGGTAGAGAATATATGGATAGAGTATATGGCAAGGAACGTATTTCAATGGCTCATGTCAAATATCAGAATTTAGATGGTTATGGTTGGTCATTTTCTAAAGATACTGTTCTTAACGTTGGAATAGGATGTCCTCGTTCTATTATTAAGAAACTTAAGAAAGATAATCCTAAATGGGACGAACGTCAATATTTGCTTGATTATGTTGATACTTTGAAAGAACAAGGCTGGTTCCCTAAAGATATAGAAGTTAATCGGAAAATGATTGCAGGTTCAAATATTCCCGTAGGAATGGGAATGAAATGTACTGTTGGTGATCGAATGTTAGTTATTGGTGATGCAGGTGGTTTTGTTTCACCATTGTCTGGTGAAGGTTTGTATTATGCTTTAGATTCAGGCCGTATTGCAGCGGAATCATTAGATGCCTTATTCAAAGAGGGTAAATTTGACAAGCAGTCTATGATGCTTTATCATAATGCCTGGAGTGGTAAATGGGGTGATGATTTGGAATGGTTAAAAGTTGGTTGGCATTTACTAATGGTTATGCCTAATAGTTTAATTAAATATGCAGCTTTAGATGAAGAAACCAAAAAATTCTTTACACACATGTTTGTTGGCTCAATGCCAGCTTCAAAGATTAAGAATAAGGTATTAGCCCTTATTGCAAAGGGTGCGTTGAAGCATGATTTTTTGAGTCATGTCATTGGTAAACATGAGCAAGTTCCGCCAATTTCCAATTAATTTAATTGATATGGAAAGGCTTTAAGAACTAACATACAGAATGCGTCATATGCCGTCAGCTGATGAGGACTGGGATGATGAAGAGTGGGATGATGAAGAGTGGGATGATGACTCAGATTCAGGCACTAAACTTATTGTTTTTACAAATTTGAGAATAGCTATTGGAGTTTCTCTAGTCATTTTATTATTGGTTTCTTCTATGATTTTCACTAACTTTGGTTTTTATTCGGGTGCAGGAACTCTTACACTCCTTATTGATGTCAATGAAGGTAAAGATGAGAATGATGTAACATTCACTTTTAGTGTTTTTGCAGCATCTCCAGCTTTTGGTAAACTGGCTAAAGAAGGTAGCTACAAAGTTATTGTCACACCAAGTTCAGTAGAGTATTATGACAGTCCTATCCAAGTATCTCAAGGTTCATTTTCTTTAGATGATAGTGGTAAAACTTCAGTTTCGATATCGTATTCAGACTTATTTGAAATGAATGGAAATTATATGGTTGAAATCGAACTTGGTGGTCAGAAAGCTACAGACTCCGTAAATCTTAATAAATTTGCAGACAGTGCACTGTTTGACCTAGTTCTTTTCGATGGTAGCGAGCCTATCGACAAAGATTCGGAGGGAATTATAACTAATTTACATTTCTTCAGTGAGATACTCAATAAAGAAGATTCTAGTTCAGGTGAGTCAATCATGGTAGTGCCATATGTTAGTGGCCAAATTACAGTTTACCATTCAGAAGAGATATTCGACTCTGGAAAAGGTGAAGAGTATTGGGATAATGATGATTCTAGAGATCCTGTTTCAGTTGAGGTTATTGATTTTGAATACTCAGGTGATGAAATGAAGTTTATTTATCAATCAGGTAATATTGAAGCTGGTGCAGCTTTCAATCCAGTCCTTTTTGATATAGATGAAATATACGGAGCCAAGGGTAGCGGAGACTACGCTCTTATAATAGAATTCACTAATAATTTAGGAACGGATAACTCACCCAAATATGGTCAAAGTACTTGGAAATGGTTTCATATTTGTGATGTGAAAGATGGCGCTTGTAATGGTAATGATTAATCTAGAAATCTCTCATTTTAGTAACTAAAAACCATAAATTCCAAATCCCATCTTTCCAAGTATTTAGTTTTACTTCCCCAACTCTTGCATGAAATGGTACAGGTATCTCGATTGCTCTTAATCCTCGTTTAAAGGCTTCAATCTTAAACTCTTCAGAAAGAGGCATTCCATCACTTGTTAATTTTACTTTTGAAATAACTTCTTTCTTGAATACCCACATACCGCTTTGTGAATCTTTGATATTAATTCCATGAAATAAATTAGTTCCAAATGTTAATCCCCAATTACCAATCTTATGAGTAATAGACATTGCATCTTTGTCCATTTTATCCAATCTATTACATGTTACATAATCTAAATTATTATTAATTAAGAATGCAAGAACGTGAGGTATCTTATCTGCGGGATATGTAGTATCACCATCAATTGTAGCTACGTAATCAGTATCTACTAAACTAAAGCCAGTTTTGTATGCTCTCCCGTAACCTTTACGTGGTTCATTATGAACAATAGCTCCTTGTTTCTCAGCCTCTTCAACTGTGTTATCCGTTGAATTTCCATCAATAATTAGAACTTTTACATCTAACCAAGGTAAATTACGTGGAATTTGATCAATAGTGGGCCCTATAGATTCACCTTCGTTTAACGTAGGAATAATTACAGTCAAGCTTATGCTCATACTAGGGTTTATGGAGGTCTGGTTTTAAGACCAACTCCACTAGGTGTCTGTGTCTTTACTCTTTAAGCAGGTTGTATCAGCACTTTTTCTTTTAGTAGGTTTAATTATTTCATTGTCTTGGTATGAATGGAAAGATTCTCCAATTTGGATGCTAGTTTTAGGTGCCTTGCTATCACTATTAGGAATTATTAGTGTAGTTCTCAATATTATGGAATCAGAGGAGAGTTTAGACGAATAGTTCCATTAAGCTTATATTGGACTATTTATCGACTTAATTTTTAGATGAGCTTTCTTTACAGAACAATTCTGCGCCCGGCAGTTTTTTTACAGGATTCTGAAAAAGCTCATAATCGTATAATCTCTACATTAGCAAGGACAAGTCGTTCTCGCCTTCTAACATCATTACTTGGGAACCTGTATAGTTCTCCTGAACTTCCTGTAAATGTCATTGGCCTAGATTTTCCAAACCCGCTTGGGATTGCTGCAGGAATGGACAAGAATGGTGCTGCAGTTCCTTCATGGCAATCTATAGGTTATGGTTTTTGTGAAATAGGAGGGGTAACACTTCATGATCAGCCAGGCAATCCCAAACCAAGAATGTTTAGAGTTGGTAAGGATAAAGCACTTATCAATAGAATGGGTTTCAATAACATAGGTGCACAAGCACTTCAAAAACAGTTGCAGTTTTGGAAAGATAAGGGGCTTTGGCCTGATTCTCCAGTAGGCATTAACCTCGGAAAATCTAGAGTGACACCATTGAAAGATGCACCTTCAGATTATTCAGGTTCAATTAAGATATTGTGGATGCATGCCGATTTCTTTGTAATAAATGTGAGTTCTCCAAATACTCCCGGACTTAGGGATCTTCAAGAGGCTAAAAATTTAGAATTGATAATAAAGAAGTGTTGTGAAACGAATAAAGAATGTTCTAATGATGAAGGTAATATAGAAAAACCCATTTTAGTAAAGATAGCTCCTGAGTTGGATGATGGTTTCTTAGAAGATATTGTAGAATTGGTTAAGAAATACAATATTTCAGGAATAGTTGCTACAAATACAACAATAGAGAGACCTGAGACGAAAAACGTTTCATCTGAAAAGATATACAAAGAAATTGGAGGATTAAGTGGTGCACCTCTCAATAGTAAAAGTACCGAGATGATTCGTAAAATTTACAAAATATCAGAGGGAAATATTCCAATTATTGGAGTAGGTGGTATTTTCACAGCAGATGATGCTTGGGAAAAAATAACCGCTGGTGCTTCTTTAATTCAACTTTATACTGGTTTGGTATTTGAGGGCCCTGGTATTGCTAAAAATATAATATCAGGCCTTAAAAAACGTGTAAAAGATGAAGGTCTTAATTCAATTTCCGAGGCTGTAGGTCTTAAATCTTAATTTATTCTTTAATATCAAACTGAGCTTGACACATAGGACATCCGACACGAATTGGTCTTTGATCAGTTGTTATTGTTATTATACCCGAACAATTAGGACATGATAAATTTGTTGGTCCCATTTCTTCAAAGTCAAAGAAGTCCTCTTCTTCTTCAGTTCTAAAATATTTCATTCCGATTATGGCACCTATAATCCCGATTACGGCTATAGTTCCTCCTATCAGTATTATATTGCTTTCACCATCTTCATTATTGTTACTATTTACTACAATTTTTTCTACAACAATACTTCCTTGCCAAGCATGACTATCTTGCGAATTATCCGTAACAGTTAAGCTAATACTATAAGTTCCATCTTTATCAAAGGTATAATCAAAATTTTCTTGCGTTCTTATAATTTCAGAATTATCAGAAATATGTAATATAGTCCATTCATATTTGATAATAGTCCCATCAGAGTCATAAGATTCTTCTGCATTAAATGTTATTTTATCTTCTTGTTTTACTACAGTAAGTAGTGAATTACTAGATGCTAAATCATTGATATAAATCATACCGATTGCGACAGGTTCAAGATTTTCTTCTTCAGGTTCTTGAACAAATGCATACTTGGTTATTGTTTCTTCTACATTCTCTATTTGGGCTTTAATTTGTATGCTTCCAGGTTCATATGGAGTCCATTCAAAGGATACCATTTCTTCTTGTCCTGCTGAAACCTCAATATCGGTTTGGGCAATTAGACTATCTTTTGCATAAGTAGTAATTGTAGCAATGCCTGATTTTCCACCATTATTATTGATAGTTACAATAATTGTTGTAGATTCGCCAACAGTTAGTGGATCATTCCATGAAATACTTTTTAATTCAAAATTTTCTTTAGGTTCTTGAATTTCTACTTCCTTTGTTACTTCATTATTATCTTCAGTTGTTTCTACAGGATCAGAATTATCTAAGCTAATTTTTATGTTATGATTCCCTTTTTCAGCTTCCCAATCATAACTAACTATTTCGGTTCCCTCTGCACCAACATCTAAATTTCCATCATCTATAGTAACACTATCAATCATTAGCTTGTAATCTATATTTCCGTTAGTTTTACCTAGGTTATTAATTTCAAAGCTAATAGTTAGTTCTTGTCCCTCTTCTAATGTCCCTTCAATATTTATATTTGCAGGTGTGAAATCAGGTTCTTCTGGTGGTGGCCCAACATTAATAGAAAACATTCTGTTATCATTATTATTATTTTGGTCTTCAGGTTCAATACTAACAAGTCTAGCAATTAAATTACTTTCACCCTCTTTAGCAACCCATTTTCCAGAAATTGTTATTTCTTCATCAACATCAACAGAAGCGCCTTCAAGTGTTGCAAAACGTACATCATCATCATACCATCTTAGTTCAAAGTCTATGGCTTCTTCAGTCCCCTGATTCTTTATTTTAGCATAAATATTGATATGCTCATTATGTATTGGATCGTTATCATCTGTCCAGACTTCAGTTATAGCTAAGTCTGCACCATCTGCTGGAGCTTCTGAAACAGATATTGTAGTATCAAACAAATTATTGTCTATATTGCCTTCTGACGGATTTACATCATATACTTCAGCTTGAAGTTCATATTCACCCTCATTTGGTGTCCAATCATAAGTCCATATAGTGTTGGATCCTACGTTTATTGTTCCTAGCGAATTATCATCTTCAATTTCATTTTGGTCCACAAATAATTTGATAGCTGAGCTATCAATGTCCATGTTTCCTTCATTTTCAACTTTTATTGAAATTGTTACTGTATCTCCTTCAACAGGTTCTTCGGGTACCGTTGAGATTTCAGTAATAACTGCATCAGGTTGGTTAATGTCTACGATTTCATATCCGTCAATATAACCATTACCATAATAATAGTTGTATTTTTCATTTTCATCTGGCTCAGACGCACTTCCGTCATGTTCGCCATCCCATGCTTCCGAGTATTCCTGCAGTCTATCACGAGCTGGATTAGAGTTAGATGTTGGCCTTAATGAGATGTCAGCTTCAAGGAGTAATGCAACTAATCCTGAAACAATAGGAGTTGCCATGCTTGTACCTGATTTAGCAGTCCATCCGCTGGCACTACTTTCACCGAAAAAGTTACTATGTCCTTGTGCTGCAGTTATATCACTTCCAGGAGCTACGATTGATGGTTTCAGTTCATCCCATCTGTCACTATCTCCATCGTCATCCCTTGGCCCATAATTACTGTAACTTGCCAAATCGTCATCATTTCGATTAATATTATTCATATTGTCCATGGCTCCAACTGCGACACTCCAGTCTGCAGAAGCTGGTGATGGAACTTCTTCATCACCATCATTTCCCATGGCTATGACCACTACAATTCCGGCAGCATTAGCTTGATTTACTAGTTGAGATTGCGAATCTGAGCCATCACTTCCGCTGGTGGTACCAAGTGACATAGACATAACATGTATACCATTATTTTTCTCACCGTCATTTTCCCAATCCGTATTTACATTCTCAATACAAGCTTCAATAGCTTCATTAATGTCAGCACTAGATCCAGAACCCCAATCAGCCATTACTTTCATATCAATTAATCTTGCAGCAGGAGCAATTCCAAGATAGTCTTGTATTCCATCTCCATTATCATCGCCATCTCCATCTTCTCCAGTGTCTCCCCCCATTCCTAGAACTGTAGATGCCACATGAGTTCCATGTCCATCAAAATCATCGGGATCTTCACTACTATCCTCTTCTGTAGTAAATTGATAATTACCATCATCATCTGTTGGACATCCCCCATCACAATTCATTCCAGCAATAAATCTTCTAACGCCTTGATCTTCAAAAACATCAAAGGTCTCATGTTCGTTGTCAACTCCAGTATCCAAAACAGCTACATTAATTCCTTCACCATAGACATTGTTGTCCCAGACAACTGGACTATATTCACTTGATTCTCTAACTTTAATTGCACTTGCAGCCGTATCCAAAAAAGTATGAACTGGAGCTTGCCATTCTACAATTTTCAGGTTGGATATTTTTGTTAATTCGAATATTTTATTTGATGGGACGTCATCTAATCTAATCGCATTAATATATTTGTAAACATGTGTAACCTCAATTTCAATATTATTTATTTCTGTATGATGCAATTGGGTAGGTCTTTCCGTAAACATAAGGATAACATCTATTTCTTCTTGTATGTTGATTAATGGTTCTATTCTATCATCTAGGCCATTAGCATTTAAATCAAAAAAGGTGCTGTCAAATTTAGGTTCTTCCTCTGCCATTGAAACCATAGGCATTAATGTGCTTAAAACCAAGAAAGTGACAATTCCAAGACATCTCATTATTTAGGTATTAGTGACCTTGTCTAAAAAATGTTGTGTCTGATTATTCTAATCTTCGATTATAGATAATGTACACTAATCCAATAAGTCCTAATACTGCTAAAAGTCCAGACATACGATCATATTTTGGATAATTAGTCACTGATTCTTCATTTTGAACATCAATTGAAATTTCAGCAGAGATATTAGAATTTCCAATACTTTGTACAATAAATTTAGCAGTATATGTGTTCGAATTATTCATTTCTATTCCTATACCTTGAATATTTCTATATTCAAAGGGTTTCAATTCAAAATAGGTCTCAGTCAAGTATAGGTCAAGACCTTCTTCTAGTTCTTTATTGAGAGTAAAAAAGTCGTTTCCATTTCCAGTATTCTGTATCTCCAAGTATAGTTTTTGACCAATCTGTTCAGCTTTTATCCCAATTCCATAATATTGAGGAACATTAACAGTAATCTCCCCATTTCCTGCAAGTTCACCATTTCTATCAATCAGGTTCACATTTAATTTGTATTCTTTAGCTTCAGTATTTAGAGGCGGCTTCAATCGTATCAATGATTTAGATTCATCAGTGAGATGCAGAACCGTTTCAGATTCAAATTCCCATCCATCCATTAAAATAGGATTAATACTAATAGAATCCCAAGATTGCTCTTTAGTACTAGTTATAATTAGATAACTTTCTAACCATGAAAACTCATAGTTGTTTTCATTATCTGCTTTGATCTCTAGTATATTTTTATTTTCACTGATTAGATTATATTCATGTGAAATAGGATTGTCAGAATTGAAAGGAAAAACTCGTAAAGATTTTATAGTATAATTATTTTCGGGATCTATTTCGAACGGATCGGTAGATGATGCACTGACACGTATCTGGATAACTTCATTTATTGATGGATTTGAAATTTTCAGGCTCCACTCTTTCTTTTGATTAGGTAAAATTTCATTATAACTAAATATGGTTTCAATAGTATTGCTAGTTGATAAAGTGGTAGTATTTACTAGAATTGTTATATTATTAGATTTTACAGTTCCAATATTTTGAATTTCACCATGTATAGTAAAATTATCACCTTCCTGAACATTTTCAACTTCATGTTTTGTACCATCTTTCATTGTAACCATTATTTTAGGTGATTTCACTAACAAATCAGGTAATTGAAGATTTATGAATAGATTTTCATTTATATGGTGGTCTTCGAGAAATCCTTCATTATTATAGATTCCAATTTCTAATGAATAATTACCTGATTTTGTAGGTTGTAATAAAATATTATCAATATTACCATTATTCACTTCTCCATCATATCGGTTTGTTACGATATTTTCAGAATTTATCAGTCGAATCTTTATTTTTGAGGCATCACCAGCGTAGTTTCCATTAATTCTTACACTATCATTGTATCCAGTTCCAGTGTCTATGCTATCTATATTTAATTCAGTGAAATGGCTTTCAGGCGTAATCTCATTTTTAAAGTTTTCAATAAATTCAAACCATTTATTATTATTAATTATAAGATTATTATAACCTGTCTCAGCGCCATTGGTTGGAAAATAGATAGTTAATCCATGTGCCTTATCAACATTTAATTTACCTGGTTTTTGCCAATGATCTTCTACAATCATTGTTTCTTCTATTGCCCTTTGAAGTTCTTTAGCTTTAGTCTTTACGTCAGTTACAGGTATTATATTCTCTAGATTTATTGTAAAATCGTATAAATCTCTATAATCTGGATTTTGGTCATATCGTTGAGTCTCTTCTCTTGATGTACTGATTTCATCATAATATACGGGTAAAATACTATTAATTTCAGAGCTTAAATTATCTAGTTCATTCCAAATATTGCCTAATTTTTCAGTGTCCACTACAGAAGCTGTAACTGAATAACTAGTATACACTGAACCATTACGATATGATTCAATATAATCATTTACTACATCATGGGCGAATTGCTCATTGGTAGTATCTTCATTTAATTTATACAAAAGATGATTATATGTCCATCCTTCTAGTGGTTCATAAGCTTCAGATCCATGTATCATTTCAGCTTGGTCTTTCAGTTCATAAGCAATTTCAAACATACCCATTAAACATGCGTCGAATCCAAGCATGGTCAATTGAGGTTCACCAGTTATCGTTCTATATTCTTCTAATGCTTCCCTTATTTCAGGAACATCGAGATGGCTGTTTTTATCTTCAGCAACCTTTTTCCATCCACTACCATGATTCCAAATAATCAAAACTTTTCTTTGGGCCGGGTATTCTGATGAAGCCCAGATCATAAAATCTCTAAGCGTATCTCCATTGCCCATGTCTAATTCATTATCCCAATTTGAGTTTATTTCATTTAATGGAGTTTCTTCTAAGTCATGTTTAATTACATGATATGCATGTGAATCATCATTCATATTTTGATCAGTTAATACTACAATTTCTAAATCATCATTTGAACCAACCATTTTCATTTCATTCAAATCGTCTTCAGCTTCTTCATATAGTGAATTATCTCCAGCCATATATACATAAAATCCCCACTCAGGGATATCTTCTACTTCAGCCACACTAAGATTACCTGAAGGGAAAATTAGAAAGAATGCTATTGCATATAGCAGGACCCGTTTCACAGCCCAGTCCTGTTAAGCATCTATAAAAACACTCTTTAGATTAATATTCGCTTGTGTAAATCCATTCTATAATGTCATTGTCATTGATAACTTTTCGATTAGCTGCCAAATCTCCACTCTCATTATTTACCGAATAAATCCAGAAATAACCGTCCTCATTTTGACATTCATTACAGTCTCCCCACCCATCTATAGAATTTATGTACAATCCATAAACAGAATGTGTCGATGCAGTCACAGAATAACTATTTTCACTAGCTGCAATCAAAATCCCATAAGGGGTTGCTTCAGAGGTAGTTATCTCATCAAATATTTTGGTATCATTATCTCCCAAATTCTTGAATTGAATTATAATTTTAGCAGTTACAATCGTTGACGTATCTAGATCACCATCTTCAAAATATCCAGTTTCATATATAATGCCGCTAAAAGCTAACAAGTTAACGACAAGTATTGCAATAATTACATTACGAGTTTCACTCACTAATTTTTCATTTGAATCTAACTATAAAAAGACTAAGTTTAGTTTCTTTAAGATTTCAATTCGGTTATTGTGGGTATATTATATTCATTTTTATTATTTGTTGTAAATAAATAATAAAGAGGAAACCCAAGAAGTGTAAATGTTATTACACTAGATAATAGATGATAAATCATAAATGGAATTCCCAAAATATATACCAAAATTAAATTTCCAAAAGTTAATTCATAGGATAATAAAAAAACTCCCAAGTTCGTCCAAATATCATAGATGCCGGCAAATATAATGCCAGATGCACTGAATTTATAAACCGTATTTGAGCTATAATCACCCTTAATATGATTCTTGAACTTGGAGGTAACAAGAGATACTAATAAGAATCCAGAATAAGTAAAAAGAATTATTTTGGAAGTTCCAAAATAGCCTAGATATATGTCACTAAAGAGTATTATAGAAATAGTAACTATGAATGACATACTTAATGGTAGTAGCATTGACGCTAAAAATATAGACACCATCACAGTTTCAAAATTAGGATAATCGTGAAGCATAATTCGTCCTCCGCATCCAATTGTAAAAAGAAGGATTGCTGTCAATAAATTAGATATTCTATGATTAGTCACTGTAACTGTATCTAGAGACATGAATAAAAATTAATGGTTCAGTTTATCAATGACTTTCAAAAACATTTCATAGGTTAATCTTTTTGTGTTTATATTGTAACGGCTGGTATGGTAAGAATTTACTAATTTCCATTTTAAATCAGGAATTTTATGTTTAACATTATGTTTAAATTTATAATTTGATTGTGTTTCTCCTATGCATTGAATAATTTGTCTATGTGCCAAACTACCTAGAGCTAGTATATATTTTAGTCTAGCCATCATTTTTATTTCTTCGATTAAAAAAGGCCGACAATTAACGATTTCTTCATTAGTAGGTTTATTCTGAGGTGGTGCACATCTAACGGCATTAGAGATTCTAACATTATTTAACATTAGTTTGTCAGATCTAGAGATGCTGTATTTAGAGTTAGAGAATCCAGACTCATAAAGGGCTTTGTATAATATGTCTCCAGCATAGTCTCCTGTAAATGGGCGTCCAGTTCTCCCAGCACCATGTTTTCCAGGTGCTAATCCGACAATTAAGATTTCTGAATCTAAACTTCCGAATGATGGTACTGGTTTGCACCAATAATCGTCATTTACAAAATCTTTTTTCTTGTGGTTTTTTTTAGTTTGATTCGCATATTCAATTAGTCGAGGACATTTTTGGCATGAGATTACTCGATCATCAAAAACATTTATATCTATATACATTTTTAAATAATCATATAATAACAAACCCCTTATTAAGGGCCTCAAAGTTAGAACATAGGGCGATTATAATGAATGGAAATTATAAAAGTAAATTGCTAGCAAGCGCAGTAACTGCAGTTTTGGTTTTTTCAAGTATTCTGTTGGTGTCAGGCGTACAGGCGACTCCAAGTGATGATTTGGAAGTTAGTTACATGTTTGAACCAGATGGAACACCACCACCAAGAGCCAATATAGCTTATGATATTATTGTAGAATGGGATAATGATGGCAGCTCAGATTATGATGCAACGGTTAGATTGTATGAAGATTGCGATTTGACTACTTTAGCAAGTGAATCTGATTTAATAACTATGAGTGCTGGCCAAGATGGTGATGTTACTCTGTCAATTACTTTTGATGAGACTGGAGAAGTTTGTTTTTCTGGAACTATATTTTACAGTGATTCAGACTATGGAGAGTTTGAGAACTATATCAATGTTGAACCTGAAACTGGTGAAGCCGATTTATTTACAGAGTTTCAGATAGAAGGGTCTAATTTTGCAGCTGGTGAGGAAGTAAATGTCCTTTTTGAGTATGGTAATGATGGTACAGTAAGTACACTTAATCCAGTAACTTTTATGGCTTATTTTGACTCTATAGATGACGATGCTACTAATTATTTTGAACCATCACCAGTTACGTTTTCTTATGTCAGTCCACCACCTCCCGATGCTCCTCCTGAAGCTGAACGAATGGAATGGCCTTACACTATACCTGAAGGAACTCCAGATGGTAAATATAAATTTACAGTAATCATCGACTCTGATGAAAATAATACTGTTGAAGATCCTGATTTGGATAATAACGTAGATGTATGGGAAATTTGTATCGGAGATTGTAGTGAAGCTGACTTACTTATATCTGAAGCTTCAGGTTTAAATTCAATGCGTGCAGAACCTGAAAATGCAGTGGCAGGTATGACAATTTCTTTCTACTATGCGGTATCAAATACTGGAGAAGGAGATGCAGTTCCACCAGGTCCTTTTGATGATCCACCACGAGAAGGTAATTTTACAATGAGTATTGAAGTTAAGAAATGTCCTGATGGAGATTGTACTGGCCAAATTTGGGTTCCTGTTAATACAACAGCTTCAATTAAAACGCCGATTAGTTCCGGACAAACAATGGAAGATGATGCCATTTTAGGTGTAAATTGGTCTACAAGTTCTAATGATGCAGGCCTATGGAATATTAGAATAGTTGCAGATTCTGAGAATGTAATCAAGGAATCCAATGAAGATAATAATATGCTTGAATGGTTTAAAATCCATGATGGTTATTTTAATCTGGTAGAGCAAAGACCTGATTTAATAGTTGCAGGAATTAATCAAGGTATTGATAAAGTATATCAAAATGATGAAAAAATTATTCAGGTTGCCATTACTCAAACATCTATGGGTGATGCTATGGCTAATGATGTTGAAGTATACCTAAAAATCAGAGATCCAGATTTAAATACAATTGATTGGTTTCAAATAGATGAATCAAGAACCATTGGTTTAGCTCCTGAAACAACTTTTTTCGAATATGCATGGACTCCAACTAAATTAGGATTTTATGAGTTTTATGCATACGTAGATAGAGAGGAAAATATTTTGGAATGGGATGATGCTAATAATGAATTCGATAGCGACAAATATATAGAAGTTTTTGAAAAACTTCCGGATTTAGAAGTAACAAGTGTATCTATAGATCCTATTAATGATGAGGGGTACGCTATGGTAGGTATTTCTTCAGAAATTGTTGCAACTATAGTAAATTCAGGAATAAGGAATATGACTTCAAGCGAAGGTACAAAATTAGAGGTTTCATTTTATACATCTGCACCATTTGCAACAAAATTGGCAACCATAAATGTAGATCAAGCTTTAGCAGTTGGTGAGAGTGTAGAGATATCAATTCCCTTCATATTTTCAGAGAATGCACAGTATCGTGTTATTGCTAAAGTTGATGAGGATAAGCTAATTTCTGAAGAAAATGAGAATAACAATGAAAAATTCAAGAATATATATGCGGTAAGTTCATTAGATGCTTACGTAAATAATTTTAGTGTTATAGTGGGGGAGGGGCTAGCTGGTGTAGACCATTCTTTGACTTTTGACTTAGGAATGTATAATGTTCCAGATGAAGGTACATATCGGCTTCATTTTAATATATCTATTGATGGTACCTTTGGATGGGGTGAAGTATTGGAGTTATCTAGCGAAAATACAACTGGATTTTATCCAGTCGGAACTGGTTATTCAGTATCAGGAAGTTATGCCTACATAGATTTCAATTCAAGTTATAATGTCCAAACAGTAGTTATTCCTTGGATTCCAGAGGCAAGTCGAAGCGATACATACAATATTACTGTAGAAGTAAATAGTGAGATAAATGTGAAATCTGAAAATGATGAAGTTTACCGTGAGCTCATCGTTGAAAAGCTTACGACTAATTTATTGGTGGAATCTATTAAAGTTACTGATTCACAGGGCTCCGCAACAATTAAGGTAACAATAGGATATCCACAAGGTGAACAATCAAATTTAAATGTCAATGTCGGTCTTTTGATTTATCGAGCATCAGATTATGATGATGGAGAAGGAACACCAATAGAATCACTTACAGTAAAGACTATTGAAGGAATATTAAAAGGAGATTCTAGACCAGTTTCATTTACTTGGGCCCATCTTACTGGAGATTTTATTTTTGTGGCAGTTGTAGATCCCATAATTTGTGATGAAGACACAAATGTTTGCGAGGACAAAATAAAAGAAGTAAATGAATTAGATAATATTTATCCTTCATTATTGACTACCTTTGGAACATCTGAAACAGTAGATACTGGTGAAGAAGACGATGAAGGACTTTTGGGTCTTCCATCAATTTCAGTAACTATTGCAATGTCTATATTTGGTGTTGTAGCTTTAGCACGTAGAAGACGTTAATGGAACATACAGCACTGCTATACTTTGTAGGCTCTGCAGGAGCTGGTAAGTCTACCTTGGTAGCTACATTGCAAGAGTGGATGCAGCACTATCGCTATGATGGTGTAGCTGTAAATTTAGATCCTGGGGCTGAGACTGTAGCATATGAAGCTGCAATTGATGTTCGTGAGAAATTTACTTTGAGAGATATTATGGATCAATATAGTTTAGGTCCAAATGGGGCACAAGTTGTTTGTGCTGATTTATTAGCATTAGAGTTAGATTGGATGAAAGAGCAAATCGAAGAAGTGAATTGTGATTACTTTCTAGTAGATACTCCAGGTCAAACGGAATTATTTTTGTATAGAGAGGCATCAAAAGTATTCATAGAAAATTTATCAGATAGATCAGGTATGGTCTTGCTTTTAGATCCTCTTTTATCACGAACGCCTGAAGGTTTTGTTACACAACTTTTACTGGCTTCTGCCGCACATCTCAGATTTCCAATACCTATGTTTCCAGTTCTAACAAAGTGTGATCTTCTTGAACCTGAAGAGGTTGATAAGATTAGTGAATGGGCTTCTGATTTTGATGCTTTAGCTATGGCAATGCCAGATATGGTTGGAATGTCTGGAGTTCTTTCTTCAGAATTATTACGGGTTCTTCAGATACTAACTTTAGAATCAAATTTACTTGCAGTTTCTTCAAAAGAAGGTGAGGGAATGGACGATTTATATTCTATAGTACAATCCACTTTTGCAGGTGGTGATGATTTAGAATCTCACGCCGATAAAAATTAATTTTTTCAGTATCTATTATTAATAGTACTATTTTTATGATAACTCATGCCTGCAACAATCCCCCTCATTGTTGAGAGAGAGGGTAGCATTTTGACATTAAGACTGAATAATGTTGCGAAGAAAAATGCCCTGAATTCAGAAATGATGGGTGCAATGATAGCCTCTATTCAGGAATCTCAGAAATTTAGCGAGCTTAGAGCTATAGTTATTAGGGGTGAAGGTTCAGTGTTTTGTTCAGGAGCAGACTTAAATGAGTGGGAACCAAGTCAACTTCAACAATTACTCAAAGAAGTTGTAGATTGTAGTTTACCAACGATTGCATTAGTTCACGGTTCTTGCTTAGGTGGAGGGATGGGACTAATTTGTGCATGTGATTTTATTCTGGCCCATAATGATACAAAATTTGGATTTCCGGAAGTAAGAATAGGCATGATTCCTGCAGTAATATTTCCATACATTTCTAGAAAACTTGATTTAGGAAAAATGAGAGAGCTTTTTCTTACAGGTAAGAGGTTTGGAGTTGATATGGCTGAAAATTGGGGTATGCTCTATGGAAAATATAATGAAGAACAATCAGTTTTGGATGAATTAATCCTTAGTCTAAAAAAAGGTGGTCCCGAAGCTCAGATGCACATTAAAAAATTATTCAATAGTAATATTTTATCTAAGTCTTCACAAGATTTAGAGACTCTTATTAATCTAATTAAAGAAGGGAAAGAAGGCCAAGAAGGAGTAAGCTCATTTTTACAAAAGAGAAAACCGAATTGGGATAGATGATGTTTACAAAAATTTTAGTGGCTAATCGAGGTGAAATTGCTTGTAGAATAATTAAAGCTTGTCAAGAAATGCGAATTAAAACAGTCGCAATTTATTCTAATATCGATTCCGAATCCCCACATGTTATGATGGCAGATGAATCAGTAGAAATTGGACCTGCTAATCCTTTGGAGAGTTATTTAAATTTTGATAAGGTAATTAATGCAGCTAAAGAAACTAATTCAGAAGCTATTCATCCCGGGTATGGTTTTCTATCAGAAAATGGAGAATTTGCACAATATGTAATAGATTCTGGGCTAATTTTCATAGGTCCAGATCCCGAAACAATTAGATTAATGGGTGATAAGGCTGAATCTAAGAAGAAGATGATTGATGCAGGAGTTCCTACAATTCCAGGTAATCATGGTGAGTTAAGTGGGAATATAGATGCAATTGCTAGAGATATTGGTTATCCCTTGATGGTGAAAGCTGCTGCCGGGGGAGGTGGGAAAGGCATGAGGGTAGTTTTTTCACCAGAAGAGTTAGAATCGGCAATTGATGCCGCTAAGAATGAGGCACGCAATTCATTTGGGAACGACACTTTAATTCTTGAGAAATTCTTGGATAGTCCAAGACATATTGAAGTTCAGATTTTAGGAGATAATCATGGTAATATTATACACCTTTTCGAAAGAGAATGTTCGATCCAAAGAAGACATCAGAAAATAATTGAAGAATCTCCTTCTCCGGCTATAAATAACAAAATTAGAAAGATGATGGGAGACGCAGCAATTAAGGCTGCTAAAGTGGCCAATTATAAAAATGCAGGTACTGTAGAGTTTTTGTATCAGAATGGTAATTTTTATTTTTTAGAAATGAATACTCGTTTACAGGTTGAGCATGGAGTAACTGAAATGGTTTGTGGAATAGATATAGTAAAATGGCAAATTAAAATAGCATATGGAGAAGATTTGACTTTATCTCAGAAAGATATTAAACAAAGAGGACACTCAATAGAATGTAGAATCTATGCTGAGGACCCCTCACGTAATTTCCTCCCAACTCCCGGAATTGTGCATAAGTTGATTTTACCTGAGGGGCCTGGAGTTAGAAATGATGTAGGTATTTCTGAAGGACAAGAAGTGACAAGTGCTTATGACCCATTATTGGCAAAGTTAGTTGTTTGGGATTCTGATCGAAATTCAGCTATAGATCGTATGGATAATGCACTAGCTAATTTCGTAATTTTAGGTTTAATTACCAATCAACCTTTTTTACGAGATATAATGCAAAATAAATATTTCCAGAAATGTTCATTTTCTACTAAATTTGTAGATGAACATTATGCCAATTGGACTCATCCCGTAATTCCTGTGGAATTAATGGTTGCAGCACTATTGGGAACCAAATCATCAAGTAGTGCACTAGTTCAAAAATCTACTAGGGATCCACATTCACCATGGAGTAGTAAAGGTGGTTGGAGGCTGGGGAATTAATGGCAGATATTCTAACAATTGGTTCTTCCAAATACAATGTAAAGCTTAGACGTACTGGTTCTAATTTTACTATTGATGTTGGTGATGAAATATCAGAAGGTCATTTTTCACGAAAAAGCGATGGACGGTTAGAAATAATACTTAATGGGAATCGTACAATTGCTTATTCTGACAAAAAAGGTAATGAGATATATGTACATTTAAATGGAATTAATTATTTTATTACCAAAAAATCAATGAGAGTCTCAGGTCAAATATCTGAAGAAGTGAGTGATGATGTAGTTTTAAGTCCAATAACTGGTAAATTATTGGATAAGAAGGTAGAAGATGGGACTAAAGTTAGTAAAGGGGAGGTTATTATTATTCTTGAAGCAATGAAAATGGAACATAGATTAATTTCTCCTAGAGATGGTATTTTATCTAAATTGACTTTAGTTGACATTGGAGGTCAGGTTAAAGAAGGTGAATTAATGTTCGAATTGGAGGATGAATGAATATAATAAATACAAAACATAATTCCAATTCCTCTGAATCAATATCTAATCGTAGTTTCAATAAGAAAATAGTAAAAGAGTTAAGGTTGAAGATTACTCAATATAGTCAAGGGGGGCGTCCAGAGGTTGTAATTAGACATCAAAAAAGGGGTAAATTATTAGCTCGAGATCGTATTGAAGAGTTAATAGATTCAGATACGCCATTTCTTGAATTTTCACCATTAGCTGCTAATGGATTGTATGATGATGAAGTTCCTTCAGCAGGGATAGTTACAGGAATTGGAGTAGTTCATAATCGTGAGGTTATGATTATTGCAAATGATGCTACCGTTAAGGGAGGAACTTACTATCCTTTAACAGTTAAAAAGCATTTAAGAGCTCAGGAAGTGGCTCAAGAAAACAATCTGCCTTGTATTTACTTGGTTGATTCAGGAGGGGCTTTTTTACCAATGCAAGATGAAGTATTCCCCGATAAGGAGCATTTTGGCCGTATTTTTTACAATCAAGCTCAGATGTCTGCACAAGGAATTCCGCAAATTGCAGTTGTTATGGGTTCTTGCACTGCAGGTGGAGCCTACGTTCCAGCAATGTCAGATGAAACTATTATTGTTAAAGAACAGGGGACAATATTTCTTGCCGGTCCTCCATTAGTTAAGGCCGCCACTGGAGAGGAAGTAAATTCCGAAGAATTAGGTGGGGCTGAAGTGCATACTCGAAAGAGTGGTGTAGCAGACCATTATGCAATGAATGATTCACATGCTATAGAGATAGCAAGAGACATAATTTCAAATTTAAACCGTGAACCAAAATTTAAATTAGATATTTCAGAACCTGAAGAACCCCAATATAATCCAGAAGAATTATATGAGATTATACCTGAAGATTCACGGCAGCCTTACGATGTTAGGGAAGTAATTGCCAGATTAGTAGATGGCTCTAAGTTCCATGAGTTTAAGGCTAATTATGGTCCTACAGTAGTCTGTGGTTTTGCAAGAATAATGGGCTATCCAATAGGGATTATAGCAAATAATGGTGTACTCTTTTCAGAATCTTCTCTCAAGTCGACACATTTTATTGAGATGTGTTGTCAACGAAAGATTCCTATTGTCTTTTTACAGAATATAGTTGGATTTATGGTTGGCAAGGATTATGAGGCTGGAGGTATTGCTAAAGATGGTGCAAAGATGGTAATGGCAGTATCTAATGCTAAAGTCCCAAAATTCACAGTAGTGATAGGTGGTTCTTTTGGTGCTGGTAATTATGGTATGTGTGGTCGAGCATATCAACCACGTCAATTATGGATGTGGCCTAACGCAAGAATCTCTGTAATGGGAGGTGAACAAGCTGCAGATGTTTTAGCTACAATTAAGCAAGATCAGATGGGTAAGCAAGGAAAATCATTGAATAAATCACAAATTAAGAAGGTTAGGGATCCAATTCTTGAGAAATATGAGGTTGAAGGGAATCCATATTATTCTACAGCTCGTTTATGGGACGATGGAGTCATAGATCCATTAGATACTCGAATGATACTTGCATTAGGTCTTTCTACTTCATTGAATAAGTCCATTGATAATTCTAATTTTGGTGTTTTTAGAATGTAATGTTCTGCTTAATATTAAATATAACCTCTATTTAGTTAAATTAATGGAAGAATCAATTTGCCGTATAGAGTTGGAAACAGAAGATGCATCATTCATTGCAAAGGTTCAAACCGATATGGGTGGGGCTCGTGAATATCGTAGTAAACGTTTTGATCGTCTTCTTTCTCAGTTAATGGCTGAATTACAAGCTGAGTTTGAGCCAGATTTTGAATGAATTTTTTCCCAATTGTCGGTGTTGCTTTAGGTCTTATTATTGGTTATTTTTCTGTAAGATATATTGCCGATAAGATGGGTAAACCAATACCTGGAATAGGAGAATTAATGTTTCCTATGCACTATACTGATTCTAAAATTGATAGATATCACAATAAAGGCAAGCGTTAAATGCATACATAAATAATGTGATTTGGTGTAATATGCGCTTCGAATTAATTTTTGGAATAATGTTTGTAGTATCGGTATTATTTTTGACTCAAGCTTCAGCTGAACCAGAAGTAATAATGGTTAGTGTAAGTCCTGCCAGTGTAGATAATCAGGTTGAACAAGAAGTTAACTTTGATGGAGATTGTACTGTATGTAATGATCAATTGGAATATTTCTTTTGGAATTCTTCAATAGATGGAGTATTGGCAGCCGATTCAGACCATATGAAACTTAGTTTCGTAATGGGTTCAACTCTGTTTGCAACAGGTGAGCATAATATAACTTTACAAGTTAAGGGTAATGGTAGCTGGAGTGAAATAACTGATAACTCCACTACTACGTTAACAGTAACTGGAGATGATGGTAAAGATTCAGAAATAACGGTTAATTTTGATATAACACCACCTTCACTTCATCTTGGCGAAACTGCTCGCTTTAATTCTTGTACCACAATGGAGCCTGAACCTCAACCTTGTGTTGATGATATTAATCCTGATTTATCTTTTGATTGGAGAATTCAATGGAATGGTGCCGGCAATTGGTCTTATATTGGAGGTTCCGAAACTTTTGAATACAATCAATTTCAAGAGGGTAATCACAATGTAAGATTAATTATTACAGATAATTCAAATGGTGATGTTAGCTCCCCGTCTATCAAAGAATTACTGGTTCTACCTCCAATACCTATTCTGGATGTTGAAGGCTCAGATGAAGTGTCAACTAAAGAAGGTGCAGATTTAGTAATTACTTCTTCTTGTTTAGACAACACCTTTGAAGAAATAGAATGTAGTTATGAATGGGAAATGTGGGAAGACAAAGATGGAGGCTCATTATTATTTAGGTTAGATACTCAAAATTTAACGTTGAAAAATCTGACTGAAGAAATCCATATGTATGTTTTAATGGGAAGAGCCATTGATGAATCTGGTACATATTCAGGCTGGGTAAATATTTTTATATCTGTAAATCCACCAAATGTATCACCACAAGCTTCGATTGATATTTCACCAGAATCCTTAGGAGGTCTAACTCCTGAATATTACCAATATTCGATACTCACATTTGGTTCAAGTAATTCGAATGATCCTGACGGACAGATTGTGGCTTACAAATGGTGGCATAACAATGAGGTTGTATCTGAAGAATCAATTTGGATATTTTCATTTGATGAGGAACCTGGCGTTAATGGGAAAATATATCAAGTTAAATTAGAAGTTCGGGATGATAGTGGCGCATGGAGCTCAAAAGTTTCAGCTAATTTTAAGATAATAGAGAATACACCACCTAACGCATCCTTCGATATTTCTTCAGAGGGTATGTCATACAGCTTCAATAGTACTTCTAGCGATATAGAGGGTACGGTAGCATATTTCGAGTGGTTTGTTAATGATGAATTCATTTCATCAAATAGAAATACTACTTGGTTAGCTAATGCAAGTGGTATCTATGAGATTACTCTTATGGTGATGGATGATGGGGGTTTGTGGTCAAATACAACTCAAAATATAGAAGTAGTATTCTCTGCATTTGAACAGAAGAATTTCGTTGTATCTTTCAGTTCAAAGAATATAGAACCTGGAGATTCATTTACTATGGATTTTTCAAAGACAACAGGTGATGTTGAATATTACAATATAGTTGTAAACAATCCAGATGGTAGTAAGGATTCTTATACAGTTATAATGCCTGGTGCAGACGGTTACACTTATTCATTAATGTTCCCCGTTAAAGGAGTTTATGGATTGGATATAACTGTTATTTGGGCCGATGGTATTGTTCAAGATAATATGACGGATTTTTATGGGCCAACAGTTCATGTAGGTGATGATGAAACTGATACTTTAGTAGAAGAAAAACCATTAGAAGAAGTGGATGATTCAGGGCTTCCTTCAATTTCAATTTTGGTCACTTTATTAATTACTTCTTTGATAGCAATTAGTAGACGTCAGAGATAGACTTTTTCCTTACGGATTTGTTGAGTCCAGTAGCCAAGTATGGCACTCATGATGAGTTCTGAACCTGCAATGGCAAAGAATAAAGCTTCATTATGAATAATTTCATTCTGTAAGTCTTCCTCAAAATCAACAAATAGAGTAAATTCACTTATTTCATATGTTTCATCTTCATAAAACACAGTAATAAAAATATCATATCTTCCTTCTGCATAGACAATATGTGACACACTGGTGACATTTGAATATCTTGTTCCATTACCGCTAATATCTCTTCCGAAATCCCACAGTACGGACTTCGCATCAATAATTCCGATTGCATTGAAAGTTATATTTTCTCCTGAATCGACAAAGGCATTTCCTGGAGCTCCATAGGTTATTGTTTCAGCACTTAAATTGATTTCAACTTCCCCTGAGGCTAAGGGTAACAATAAAAGAAAAAATAGTAAACTTAAACTAAACCTGAACTTTACCATACATATTAGATATCTTTCTTGGAACTCTTCTTCTTAGTTCCTCTGACCATAATTCTCCATCAACAATCTTTAGGATGTCATGAGTAACATCACATCTTGCAAAGACTACTCCATCATTATCGGAGCTTGTTGATAATTCAATGGCAGGTTGGGCTTTAATCACTGTAGCCTGAATTAAATCATTAGCTTGATACACATCACTAATATTAGAAACGTAATCTTTTGACATTTTAGCTACATGTAAAGTACCTACGGTATAATTTCCAATTGATCTCTTTTCACCTTTTAATTTTAGAACTTCTACAGAGGCCATACTATTTCTTGTCATTTGTATTCTACCGAAGACAGTATCACCTTCTTTAATCTTAATCGGAACTGAAACAGAGGGTGCAATACTCATTTTCATAGTTTTATTATCTTCTTTAAGTTCACCACAAACACCTGCAATTAATTCACCATTAATTTCATAGACACCACTACCTGGCATGTACTCCATCGCACTTCCTAGTTTATCACCTGGTTGTTTCATAATATTATCTCAGAGACGCTATATGATAAAGTATTGCTTTCTTGGTCTTTTTATTTTTAGTATGAAACGGCATTGTCTTATTTAATAGAAAATCAAACTTATAGGCTGATACAATTTTCCCAGAGTTTTCTTCAACAAGTTTTTGAATAAATTCTCTTGTTTCAGCCATATGGATTGTCCAAATATCTGAGGAACTTTCCAGTGCTTTTTCTAGAAAAATAGCATCAGCCCCAGGTCGTTGAGAACCAAATGGAGGATTCATTAGTATCGTGTCGTATGATTCACTAACATTTTCAATAGCCATACTAACCCATTTAATATCTAAATTATTTTTATTAGAATATTCTATAGCTAATTTGAGTGCATCATCATCAATTTCGTACCCCGTTACCTTTGCACCTAATAATGAAGCTCCAATAGCCAATCTACCCGTTCCACATCCAAAATCAGCTACAGTTCCTGCCAGATGACCTAAAGAATTAGCCTGTTTTATTATCTCCAGAGTAATATCAACAGGAGTGGTATATTGTTCAAGTTCTGGTTTAGGTTTTTTAAAATCTGGTGAATTTTGCAATATTTTATAGTTCAAACGGGTCTCCATTTATCATATCCATCTTTCAATAGTGTACCTTCTTCTCTTGCTTTATGGAGATACTGCTCTACTTTCTCCATACTATATCCACCCTCTTCTCTCATTCGATCATAAATTTCTTTTTCATCAATACCTCCAGGTCCTGATTCTTTTACAACAGTTCTTAACAGAGTCATAGGGTTAGCATCTTTCTTTCTTTGATTTGCATCAACACCAAAGAATGCAAAGTCCACATCTCCGCCAAGAGTGACATTAAGGAATAAATTCATTAAATCAATAGCACTATCTGCGTGTTTAACATCAATAGTATTAGATAAATACATTTTAGCTTCAGCTTCAGCCAATCTTATAATAGATTCCAATTGTCTTGGAGTAATGGGCATAGTTTTGTCTTGATCATCTACGCTGTGATATCTTCTTCTTAGTCCAGTATAATATTCTTTTATTTTATATTGAGCTTGTGAAGTCATAATAGGTCTTAATTTTTTAGCATAAGCAATGTACATTTTTAACATACGTGAGCTAATAGGTCCTTCTAGTGATCTTATATCTAAATCACTATCCACAATCTTTTCACCCGGAATTAATGCACCTCCTGTTCTATGACTTTCTAAAATTCTATCAGCTAATAAATTATCTCTTTCAGGGTTAGGCTCATCAATAATTATGAAAAATATGTCAAATCTGCTTAATAAAGAAACGGGCATATTGACCTGAGGTGGAAGTGGCATAGTCATATCGAATCTACTACGGCGTGGATTGGCAGCTGCAAGAACTGAACATTTGGATTTAAGTTGAGCATTTATCCCAGCTTTTGCAATACTAATAGTCTGTTGTTCCATTGCTTCATGCATAGAGGATCTATCTTCTTCAGACATCTTATCTATTTCATCAATACAAGCAATACCTCCAGATGCAAGAACGAGGGTTCCAGCCTCAAGACTCCACCTTCCTTCTCCAAATTCATCTCTAACTGCTGCAGCCGTCAATCCTGCAGCTGAAGTAGATTTACCTGTCGCCATAACACCACGCGGAGCAATTCTTGCAGCAGATCTAAGTAATTGAGATTTAGCTAATCCCGGATCTCCCATCATCAGCATATGGATATCGCCACGAATACGAGTGCCATCTGGTAATTCTTTGTGTACTCCACCAAATTGCTGTAGAGCAAGAGCTCTTTTTTCCCATTCCATTCCAAAAATCGTAGGTGATATTGAATCACGTATTTTTTCAGCTACATCCTCTTGTTGAGATAATTCTTTAATTTCCATTAATTCCGCAGCAGTTGGTTCTATATTTTCATCTTCTCCTATTTTTTCATCTATACTGTGTGCATATAGATAAATATCAAATTCACTCTTTTGCCGTCTACCCTGAAATTGAGTTTTAGGTTTTATTATGCCTACTATAGCCACTCTATCTCCCGGTTGAATTTTATGTGCTAATGAACTTTCAAAGTATGCCGTTAGTCTTTCAGGTTGAGATCCTGGTGGCAAATCTTCAGGATATTCTTGTATTTCTATTTTTTGTGAATCAATAAACTGAGATAAATCTTCTCTTAATTTGAAGTCAGCACATTTACAACCCTCAGAAGTACATTTGATAGGTTTTTCTAAAGTAAAAAAATCTTGAATATAGGAGTTTCGATGTCTTTCCCATTCACATTCAAATAATCCAATTTCCATACGGGGTCTTACTGGAGTTGCTTTTCTAACTAAACCTTTTAGTTTAACAGTACGATAGAGATGTTCTTTTCTCAATCCACTTATATCTACAACATATAATTCATCAGGAATTCCAACAGGTACGACATCTAAATCTACTTTTGTGCGGTGCTCTTCTCTAACTCTAATCTTTGTATCGTCATCTATAAATTCTTGGACAACTTTTTTTGCCGCATCTAGTGTTTCATCTAGATTCCATCTTAGATTACTTGATAGTCTTGCATTAAAGTCTGCAACAGCTTCCCATGTTACACCTACAGATCGGTTACCTTTAGGGTATTCTTTAGATACTTTTTGTATCTCATCTCCATAAGTTGGTATGCTCTTTGAATCAACTCTTTCACCATTACAATTTGGACATATTTTTGTGATAGGTTCAGTATCATCTAACTTTATTCCGCCTTGAATTTTTATTTTACCTTCGCCTTTACAGGTAATACATTTTGGAGCTGAAGCTTCTTTACCAGATTTATCAATTGGTCTGTTTCGGGAGTCTTGGAAGAAAGATCTCCACAATTCCATAAGTTCATCTAAGGGTATGTCATTTGGCAAGGACTATATTCATCTGGGTGCTCCTTAAATGCTTGCCTATACTTATCCGAATATTCGTTTAAAGAAGCTAGGTTTATTTGCTTTAATTTCAGCTTCAAGATTTATTCTTGAATCAACAGCGGCCATAAATTGTGGGTTTATTTCTAATGCTTTATCAAATGCAGAGAGTGCTTCATCTCGCATTTGCATAGATTTCCATAGAACAGTCCCCTTGTTTACCCAAGTGTCAACAACATAAGGATTCAAATCTAAGGCTTTTTCAAAAGCTTCAAGAGCTTCTTCAGGTCTATCAAGAGCATAAAGAATATTTCCTTTGTTTCTATGAAGTGTGTCATCACTATCGTGGGATTTGAGTGCATGATTACAAATGATTAGTGCACCTTTGTTATCACCTTTCTTTCTAAGAACCATTACTAGATCATTGTGAGCTTCTTTCATATCTGCCTTAAATTGTATTGCTTTCTTAAGACATTTTTCGGCATCATCATATTTCTGAACTAACATCTTGGCGTATCCTTTGTTGTACCAAGCTTCAGCATCTTTTGCATTTAATCTTAAAATTGCATTCCAGCATTTATCTGCTTTACCAAATTTCTTTAATTTAGTTAAAAGAATACCCATAGATTTCCATCCCTCTATATCTTTAGGTTTAGCTTGTGTTGCCATGTGGTATGAACGGAGAGCTTCCTCATATTCACCAAGTAATTCGCAGACTTCGGCTTTTCCTTTGAGAGCTTCACCATTCCGAGGAGTATTCTTCAGAACTGTATCAAATGTATTTCTTGCATTATCAGGATCACCTAACTCATATTGTACTTTTCCAAAAGCTAGTCTAGCTTGTAAATCTCCAGAGTTTTCTCTTAAGATTCCATCTAGTAAATTATACGCCCCGTCAAGGTCTCCGTTGTATAATAAATCGTCTAATGTTTTTTGCCACTTTGCTGCCATGTTTACTTTTTGTCAAACTTGAAGAGTCTTGTCTCTTCTCCTACCATTTCTTCTACCACGCTATAAGGTTGTTGTAGGAGCCCCTCAAGCACTCCAGTCAGGCAACCTCCTGTAAAATCGCAATTATGTTCAGAACCAATTATTCCAATTTCAAGAAGGTTTTCTAACTTTACAACAATATGTTCTTCATTAGTGTCTAAAACAAATAAATGCCCTAATCCAGCCTCAGCCCAAGCTTGGTTCAAGACCATATCTAAATCTTCAGTACCCATTTCTATATAATTGGCTGATAGGCTTTTACCAACAGTATGCCCACAGTTAAACAGAATACTACGTGCTTTATCACTGCCAACACTTTGTAGCTCTTTCCATAATGTACCAAGAAAGGTACTTGGCAAAACTAAAATGTCAGATGTTTGTACACCAACATCAGTGTCGTAGAAGTCATCCATAGGGCTTAGCCCTTCTATGACATTCCCTCAAGCATGCTTTCTGATATGTTCTGGAAAGCTTCTCCAACATTTCGACCATCCTTTGCAGAGGTCATCATGAAAGAGGCATTGAGTTTCTTAGATACTTCAGACATTTCTTTCTCACCAAAAAGCGCCTTATCCATTAAATCACATTTGTTAGCAAGTAGAACTACAGGTATTTCTCCAGTTACTTGCATTAAGGTTTTAATCCAGTCAATAGTTGAAAGAAGTGTTTCTCTACGAGTAATATCACAAACAATCATTGCGCCTTCTGAACCACGATAATAGGCTTGTTTTACGTTTCCAAGGGTTTTTTGTCCAGCAACATCCCAAATCATTAGTGTTACATCGATATCTGGCTTTGCTCCACCAGATCTTAGTTGGACTTCTTTCTTTACGATTTTAGCTCCAATCGTTGTTAGATATTTATCATCAAATGCATTGATAACAAAACGGCGGATTAAACTAGTCTTTCCTACAGCAGGATCTCCTAGTACTACAATCTTTTTTGATACTTTCTTAGCAGCCATCATGGTTCTTACCTCGAGGACTTACGATAATTGTCACTCTATTTAATGTTAATGAAGTTTTTATGTAGTTTTTGTTTGTTTTCACATAAATGAGTACTTCTTTGTCCTACTATTATTCTAGTAATGGGTCTTTTGCAATGTGGACAGGGTTCTCCAGTTTTCCTAAAAACTTGTAATTTCTTCCAAAATTCTCCTTTTTTACCTTCAGGTCCTCTAAATGTTAGAAAGGTTGTACCTCCAAAACGTATTGACTTTCTAATAATGTGTCTAATTGATAGATACAATTCATTTACTTCTTTTTTGTTAAGTGTATCTGCAGTCCTTAGAGGATGTAGATTAGCTCGAAATAAAATTTCATCAGCCAGATAATTGCCAATTCCAGCTATGAATTGTTGATTCAGTAATAATGGTTTAAGTGTACCCTTACGCTTTTCAAACATTAATCTAAATTTTTTGGATGTAAATTGCTTACTTAGAGGTTCAATACCTAGATGTCCTACAATTTTTTCAATATCTTCCACAATCCAAACTTTACCAAATTTACGATAATCAACTAAGCACATTTTCTTATTATTGTAAAAATCAAATTCAACAGTAGTATATTTTGGAGTTTCATTTTCTGTTAAATCTATTCTTCCCGTCATCCTTAAATGAATAATAATGTTTGATTGGTCTAAATTAAGTATCAAATATTTCCCTCTTCTATCAAATCCAGTTATTTTTTGATTAATTATGCTGGAAAAATCGGCATCTGAAGCGTTTTTCCATAGTGCTTTACCACCCTTAATTTTCCACCCAATCATTGTTGGTGCTAATCCCGTTCGATAGGAATCGACTTCAGGTAGTTCAGGCATTAATTATGTGAGGCGAGACAGTTTTAATCTCCTGTCCCTGCAACAATGTGCTTAGGTTATACAATACAGCAACACGCAAAGTAGATGAATTTAGTTCTATAGAACCAAATAAGGTTGGAATGTATGTTTGTGGTTTAACAGTGTATAATGATATGCATTTAGGTCATGCTAGAACATATATTGCATTTGATGTAATTCGAAGATGGTTAGAATATTCAGGTTATGAAGTCAATTTCGTTCAGAATCATACTGATATTGATGATAAGATAATTAGAAGAGCTAATGAAGATGGAATTCCAGCTGGAGATTTGGCTGACAAGTATATTGCTAGAACTACTGAAGATTTGGAAAGTTTACAAGTTAGACCTCCAACACATATGCCCAAAGCTACAGATTTCATTAAAGAAATGGTAGAAATAATTTCTAATTTAATTGATAAGAACCATGCATATGTGGTTGAGCCTATTGAAGGGGCTCTTGCACCTGATGTATATTTTGATGTGATGTCAGCTTCAAGCATCTTTGGAACTCTTACAGGCCAAAAAATAGAAGATATGGAGGCTGGAGCTAGAGTAGCCGTAGATACTCGTAAGCGTCACCCTTCAGATTTTGTACTATGGAAAGGAGCTAAGCCTAATGAGCCTAATTGGGATAGCCCATGGGGGATAGGAAGACCAGGTTGGCATATTGAATGTTCAGCAATGTCTTTGAGTCATTTAGGTAAACATTTTGATATTCACGGGGGCGGTATAGATCTCCGCTTTCCACACCATGAATCTGAGATATTACAAACTGAGTGTCATACTAATCATTCTCCAATGTCAAATTTTTGGCTTCATTCAGGACATCTTACAATAAATAAAGAGAAAATGTCAAAATCTCTAGACAATTTCTTTTTAGTTAGAGATGTCATGAAGGAATACAGTGCACCTGTTTTGAGATTTTATTTGTTGAACGGACATTATAGATCTCCAATGGATTTTAGTGATTCTAATTTGAAGGAGTCTTTAGCAGCATATCGTCGTTTAGAAGGAACTTATAATCGTTTTAAAGATTCTGAAATCGCAGGTACAATCGTTTCTTCAGAACTAGAAAAATCTATTGAAGTTTGTAAGGAAAATTTTGTTTCAGCTATGAATGACGATTTTAATACAAGAGAAGGAATTGCTGAATTATTTCAATTATCTCGAATTGCTAATAATTTTAATCCGGACGAATTAGATTTAGATCTTAAGAATGATTTATTGAAGACTTTTGAAACTTATGGAACTAATGTACTTGGTTTATTTTCTTCAGAATCTTTAGATAGCGATATTGAAACTAAGATTAATCAATTAATTTCTGACAGAGACAAAGCACGTCAAAGTAAAGACTGGGCTCAATCAGATTCAATAAGAGATAAACTAACTGAAATGGGAATTCAGATTCAGGATACTCCTGAAGGAACTAAGTGGAATCGTATTTAATTTTAATTTAAGATTCTAATTGTTCTCTTTTTCTGTAATTATATCCGACTATCATTAACACAGAGGCTATAGGCATCAATAATGTTCCAAATTCAGGTATAGCTTCCCAATCAGATACAGCTTCATCATTATCTCCGTCAAGAATTAATCTAACACCGATTTCGGATCCAGCATTGACATAAGTATCCTCAGTCCATAATCCCGCATCAATTAGTGGGTCTGCTGCAGAGTCACAACTTCCATCCGTTCCAGATCCCGTATTCCAACATACACCATCAATCATCCAATCTTTTGTATCTTCACTAAAACCGATATCGCTGCTGGCATCATTATCACCATCATCATCAAGCATTCTAATTCCGTCTGTAGTTCCTACTGTAAGTGTACATGTAGTTGTTGCTTCAGATGCTAGTGTTCCACTAAAACCACAAGAACTAGCTCCATTCCAGATATCCACACCGGTTAAATCCATTGTAAAATCTCCTGAATTATAAATAGTTACAGTATTTGTACTAGGAACTACTTTGCTAATCATTAAACCACCTGCAAAGGCGTTCTTTTCATAAGTTAACCAGCGAGCTTCATCAATTACTCCAGCAAAGTTTGCTACAGCTGTACCACCAGATAAATCTCCAGTTCCTAGATAATATTCAGTACTACTTCCAGGATAATTTGAGGAGATGACACTTTTGAATCCGGTTGCATCAGGTGCACCCGAAACTCGGTCACCATTGATAAATGCGTTAACTCCAGGTTGTGCGGTATTACCATCTATATCATAAGAAACTGCAATATGGTACCATTTGCTAGCAACCCATTCGGTTTCACCATTATACCATAATTTGTCACTACTGGCACCAGTACATGAATCATAACATACTTCCAGATGTCCTCCCCTCATACCAATCTGAATTTCATCATCTCCTTCATCAATAGTTCCAAGCCCATTACCATCACCAACGAAGAATATAGCGTATGAAGTTGCAGAATCAGTATCTACTGACGATGGT
>JAPYSW010000034.1:8019-10689 GCA_029936395.1 Candidatus Poseidoniia archaeon | reverse complement strand
TCAAGATTAGGATTAATCCTAACTACAATTGGTGCTGCAGTAGGGACTGGAAACATATGGAGATTTCCCCGTGAAGCTGCCGCAAATGGAGGTGGAGCATTCATGATAGGATGGCTTTTTTTCCTATTTGCATGGTCAATCCCTTTGTTGATGGCTGAATTTGCCATCGGAAAAAAGACAAGACTTGGAACCATAGGAGCCATGAGAGATATGGCTGGCCGTAATTTTACTTGGCTTGGAATATGGATGATGTGGGTTGGAACTGCTGTAGGCTTCTACTATGCAGTAGTAATGGGATGGACTATTCGATACTTCTGGATTGCGTTGTCTGGAGACATGAGTGATGCATCCGATACTACTGAAACCCAAGCATTATGGGATAATTTCATAAGTTCACCAATGGAAGTTGTATTTTTCCAATTAATTGCTGTAGCTTTCTCTGCATTTATTGTTTATAATGGAATAAGTGGTATTGAAAAAGCAAATATGGTACTGATACCTCTTCTCGTAGCTTTCTTAATTGTAGCTATGATTTATCCATTTATTCTAAATCCTTCAGGGGCTATAACTGGACTAAAATTCCTATTCATACCACAAGGTGAATATTTATTCAAAGGAGAAACCTGGATTCGTGCTTTAACACAATCTGCCTGGTCAACATCTGCTGGATTTGGAATGGCAATCACTTATGCTGTTGCCATGAGAAAGAAAGAAGATATTGGATTGAATGCATTCTTAACTGGGCTCGGAAATAATTCTGTTTCATTAATAGCTGGTGTGGCCGTTCTGGGAACTGTCTTTGCATTATCGGATAGTACTGCTGAGGGATTAGAAGCCGTTGAATCGGGATCTTCTGGATTAACATTTATTCATTTAACTGCATTGTTTGCTTCAATGGGAACTGCAGGATGGATTGTGGGAAGTATATTCTTTCTGGCAATGTCTTTTGCTGCATTAACGTCTATGGTTTCCACTTTGCAAGGTTGTGTTGTTAATTTTGTAGATATGGGATGGGAAAGAAAGGAAGCTGTTCGCTACATTGCTGTTGCCGTTGCATTAGCAGGTATACCCTCTGCATTTAGTTTGGAATTCTTAGATAACCAAGATTTTGTTTGGGGTACCGGACTTATTGTTTCAGGATTAATGGTTGCCATAGTTGTAATGAAATTTGGTGTAAGTAAATTTAGAAAAGAATTGATAAATACGCAATATGCTGATATACAAATTGGTAAATGGTGGGAATACATTATCAAATACGTCTTTCCTATTGAATTCGTTGCTGTATTTGGATTCTTTATATATGAAAAATTACAAGATCAAAGTCATTCTCCAATTGAGGGAATGGGGCTTGGACTCTTCACAATAATTACAATGATTGTTCAATGGGCAATTATACTAATAATATTCATATTTGTGCTAAATAATAAGGTAGCCGATAAGACGAAGAAAGGACCTGTCTCAGATGGAAATTTTGATGAAGACGTCGAATGGGCTGAATCTCTCTAAATAGTCTACTCTAGAAGTTGAGATTTAGCTGCTTTAAATTCCTTATCACTAAGCATTCCACGGTCTTTTAACTCGCCCAACTTCCTCAGCTTTTGAATTAATACTTCACGACTGTCTTGAACTGCAGTAGTATCATTGAGATTACTTCCCCAATCATTACGTCTATCCTCTCTTTTCTGTAACCGAGAGCCGCATCTACCACATATTCTAAAATTGGAAGGTGCACGAACGCCACACTTACTACAAACTACGTAGAACTCACCGGAAAATACCATTCTGTGTGAAAATTTCTGAGCATTATCTTCTTCACCAGGAGGTATTTCAGTTTTAAAAATCGCCAAATCTTCATAGTCATTAGGAAACCAATCTCTACGAACTGCTGCAAAAGTGTCACCCTTTATTGAATGATAATATAAATCCATACGTACTATTTCTTTATCTTTTGTATTAGCTAGTACTTCTATTTTAATTGTAACTTCTTCACCCTCATCTAAATTGTCAACTATAGTTTGACCTCTAGTTTGGAATCTATCAAAGGAAATCGTAACATTATGTGCAGAACCATTACCTGAGTTTGTTAAATTAATTTCAAACTCATTCCAAATCTCAGACTCAAATAAGTTAGATTGTATAACTTCAAATTCAATAAATGGTAAAGAAATTGAATTAGAACTATTTATTGTTTCATCAGCCAAATTTTTAGCCTCAATAACTCTATCCAATAATTTCTCCGTATTTTGTACAGATTTCACTGAACGCTTACGCTTAACCTTTTTCACTTTCTTTTTAGAACCAAAATTAGTGAAGGATATCTTATCGGACATCTGATTGGAGATAGTAAAGGGTTAATTTATACCTTATCTATTCCCTACTCTTTTTCTTCATCAACTTCTTCATAGTCTACATCAACAACATTATCATCATCAACTTTTTGTTCATTTTCTGAAGATTCGTTCTGAGCTTGCTCTTCAGCAGCTTGCTGATATGCCATTTGCCCAATTGCCTGAGATGCTTGCTGGAACTCTTCTAAAGCTTTCTTTAATGACTCTAAATCATCTTCTCTCATTGCTGCTTCAAGTTTTTCTTTGGATTCTTCAACTTTAGACTTCGTATCCTCATCAATCTTATCTCCTAAATCTGTAATAGCTTTGTCTGTAGCATAAA
>JAPYSW010000034.1:0-7919 GCA_029936395.1 Candidatus Poseidoniia archaeon | reverse complement strand
GTATCCTCATCAATCTTATCTCCTAAATCTGTAATAGCTTTGTCTGTAGCATAAATAAATGATTCGGCCTGGTTTCGTGTTTCAATCAAATCTCGAGCTACTTTATCTTCATCTGCATGCTCCTCAGCTTCCTTGATCTTATCTTCAATTTCATCATCACTCAAATTGGACTTAGAAGTTATCTCAATACGCTGCTCATTATCGGTTCCCAAATCTTTTGCTGTTACCTTAATAACACCATTACGATCAATATCAAAAGAAACTTCTATCTGAGGCGTTCCTCGGACTGCAGGTGGAATTCCTACTAACTGAAAACGACCTAGTGTATCATTGTCAGCTGCCATCGTTCTTTCACCCTGTAGAACATGTATTTCTACAGCTGGTTGGTTATCTACTGCGGTTGAGAAAACCTTAGATTTATTTGTTGGAATTGTTGTATTACGATCTATTAATGGTGTTAAAACTGAACCTTCGGTTTCAATACCCAAAGTTAGAGGAGTTACATCTAAAAGAACAACATCTTTTACATCTCCAGCTAAAACTCCAGCTTGAATGGCAGCCCCCATTGCAACACATTGCATTGGATCTACACCTCTCTCAGACTTACGTCCTACGAATTTTTCGAAAGCTTTCTGAACTGTAGGCATACGTGTTGGACCTCCTACAAGAATAACTTTGTCAACTCCACCTGGTTTCATTTTAGCATCCTTAAATGCTCGTTTGATTGGCTTTGCACATTTTGCAATAACTGGACCAACAATAGATTCTAATTTTGCTCTTGTAAGATCATATTCCAAATGCTTAGGACCGCTCGAATCTGACCAAATATATGGTAAATTTATTGTAGATTTAAGTGTGTTACTCAATTCTATTTTAGCCTTTTCAGCTGCATCACGCAAGCGTTGTTTAGCTGAAGGATCATCGCGCAAGTCAATTCCATTATCAGATTTGAATATATCTGCTAAATAATCAATGATGGCTTCATCCATATCAGTCCCACCAAGTGTATTATCTCCTGAAGTAGAAATAACCTCGAAGATGCCATTATCCATTTCCATTATTGTAACATCAAAGGTTCCACCACCCAAATCTAAGACTGCAGCAGTATATTCACCTTCTTTATCAAGACCGTAAGCCAAGGCTGCAGCAGTAGGTTCATTGATTATTCTCTCAACTTGAAGGCCTGCAATTTTACCTGCATCTATTGTAGCCTGTCTTTGATTGTCATTAAAATATGCCGGTACTGTAATTACGGCTTTATTAATTTCTACACCAAGATGATCTTCAGAATCTGTCTTAATTTTTTGTAAAATCATAGCCGAAATCTCCTCAGGAGAATATTTCTTTTTCTTGATTGTTACTCTATACTTGGTACCCATCTTTCTTTTAATATGCATTATAGTATTTTCAGGATTCAAAACTGCCTGTCTTTTAGCCGGATCGCCTACAATACGTTCACCATCTTTTGTAAATGCCACAACTGATGGAAACATCTTTCCACCAAATGTAGAACCTTCTGCTGAAGGTATAATTACAGGTCTACCACCTTCTAAATACGCTGCTTCCGAATTGGTTGTACCCAAATCTATTCCTATTATCATTTCTTTTGCCATCTTATTCACCTTTTATCTCTTTTTTTTCTTCAAAACTTTTTGATACTACTACCTTTGCGGGCCGTAGTAATTCACCCTCAAGTTTGTAACCTGATTGTATAACATCAACTATTGTATTTGGTTTAGTACCTTCTTTTTCAACTGTTGTCAATGCTTCGTGAAATCTAAAATCAAATTGATCGCCAGAGGGATCAAATCTTTCAATATCTAATGAACTCATAAATCCAGATACTAATTTATGTACTCCCGAAATACCGTCTAATGAACTTTCTAAATCAGGATAATCGGCTTTATTAGCCTGCTCAATAATCTCTATTACTTCTAAAAACTTAGATACAACTTCACCCTTAGTTCGAAGAGTTTGTTGAACTCTATCCCTATCTATACGTTTCCGGAAATTATCAAAATCCGCTGCAAGTCTCATAAAATTCTCTTTGTAATCCTCAATCTCAGCCCTTAATTCCTCTATAAGTTGTTCTGAGGTTAGAACCTGAGGCTCTTCGACCTCTATTTCGGGAGATTCTACCTCTATTTCGGGAGATTCTTTAATGTCTTTGTCCTTGGAATTCATCGGTTATGAACCTGAGGTTGTTAACCTCTCGTTGATTTAATGAAAAAAAGCCCCTATATAAAATTTTTCAATTATCTTAATCCAAATTTTTCACGAGCTTCAGCTACTTTCTTTCGGTACTCTTTAGGAAGTTGATATCTCGCCAATTGTTCTAACTCGGTCCAATTTTTTTGGAATTCTTTTTTAGAACTAGTAGATATCATTTCTTCAAATTTATACATATTATTTCTAGTATCCCAAAAGTAGTAAAGTGAAAAACAAAATATGATGAGACCCACAATCAAAACCCAAATATCCCAATCACCTATGAAATCTAAAATTGCCGTTGGGGCAATAGATGAATCTGAATACCATTGTCCTAACATTCCAATAAAAAACATAAAACCACTAATTATCGAAATTACTGCACTAGTTGCAAGCATGTGTTCCTGCAACCACCCATTCAGTTCCCTTCTCCATTCACTGGCCATTAAGTGTCTGATTGATGGTTAAGTATAAAGATTACGCAAAAAATATTAATATGTACTCTCCACCTATAAACATTATATGAACGTAGCTAAGAGAATGGATTTATTGGGAAGTGAAACGGCATTTGCAGTATCTGCTGAAGCTGCAAAATTAGCTCAGACTGGAATAAAAATATATCCATTTCATTTAGGAGATATCAATCTCCCAACGCCTATTTCTGTAGTTTCAGGGGCAAAAGAAGCCATACGATCTGGAAAAACCGGTTATTGTCCAGCTCCAGGAATACCTGAGCTAAGAGAAGCCCTAGCAATTGATGTTGGTAATTCAAGAGGAATTAATTATAATATTGAAAATGTCTCAATTCAACCTGGTGGAAAACCGAGCATTGGAAAATATATTGCTGCAATGATGGAAAAAGGAGATGTTGTTCTATATCCTAATCCTGGTTATCCTATCTATGAATCTCAGATTGAATTTTACGGAGGTATAGCACATCCTTATGGATATTTAGACAATCCTTCTGGATTGGAATTAGATTTTGAGGCAATTGAAAAAGGTATTAGAAAAGGCGCAAAACACATATTTTATAACAATTATAACAATCCAACTGGGGCCTCTTCATCTAATATTGAAATGGAAAGATTAGCTAATCTAGTTATACAAAATGACATGTTTTTAATCTCAGATGATGCCTATTTTGATACACTTTTTGAAGGCATACCTCGCTCAATTGCTAGTCTTCCTGGAATGAAAGAGCGTACATTAACAATGTATACTTTCTCCAAAAAATTTGCAATGACGGGATGGAGACTAGGAGGTGCTATTGGTCCTTCTAAAATAATAGAGCAAATTACAAGACTCAATGTAAACATGGAATCATGTACAACTCACTTCATACAATATGCTGGAATAGCAGGTCTAAGAGCTCCTAAGAAAGAAACTCAAAATATTTTAGATAAGTTAAGAATTAGAAGAGATATAATGGTAGAAACTATGAATAGCATTGAAGGTGTTGAAGCTCACACTCCTGAAGCTGGTTTCTATGTTTTTCCAAAGATAACTAATCTGATGAAGAGAATCAATTTTGAAGATGTTGAAAAGTTCCGAAAGGCAGTACTAAGAGATACTGGAGTTAGCTTCTGTGGAAGACATCACTTTGGGAGACCACTAGAAAATGAAAGTGATTCATATATACGTTTAGCTTTTTCGGGAATAGGTAAAAAAGATTTAAAGGAAGGAATGAATCTATTTCAAAATTGGATAGACTCGAGAACTAAATAATGGCTAAAGCAATGTTTGGAGCTGGATGCTTCTGGGGTGTTGAATATAATTTCTCTAAATTAAAAGGTGTAAAAAGTGTTGTTTCGGGATACAGTGGTGGAAAAACTAAAAATCCTACATATGAGCAAGTCTGTAGCAATTCTACCGAACATGCTGAAGTAGTAATGATAGACTATGATTCTGATATTGTTTCTTACGATTCACTTCTTAATGTGTTTTGGGAGAAACATGATCCTACCACATTGAATCGTCAGGGACCTGATGTAGGTAATCAATACCGTTCAGCAATCTATTACTTTACTGAAATGCAAAAAGAAATTGCAATGAAATCACTAAATTATTTACAAAGTAAAATGGCAGATAAGAAAATTGTAACTGAGATTACAGAAGCTGGAGATTTCTGGATAGCTGAGGAATATCACCAGAAATATTTTGAAAAACACAGAGTCGGGCACTAAATTTGAATTAACCCAAAGCTACGTCTAAACACATCATAACTGAAAAACCCAACATTACTCCCATAGTAGCAATATCCCCATTTTTTCCACGATGAGCTTCAGGAACTAACTCTTCGACTACTACAAAAATCATAGCTCCGGCTGCAAATGCAAGTGCATACGGAAGAAGAGGATCCATAAAAACTACTATTGCAGCACCCAAAACCGCTGCAACAGGCTCTACCAAAGCAGATAACTGTCCCCACCAAAAACTGTCCTTACGAGAAAGACCTTCACGTCTTAGAGGAAGTGAAACTGCAGCGCCTTCAGGGAAATTTTGAAGACCTATTCCTATTGCTAGAGCAACTGCAGCACCAAATGTCTGCTCATCTCCTGCAGCTGCAGCACCAAAAGCTACACCTACTGCCAAACCTTCAGGAATATTATGAAGAGTAATAGCTGAAACCAATAACATACTTCTATGCCATGTAGTCTTAACTCCTTCCGTTTCTTCAGGTGGTGCCCCTGGATGAAGATGAGGAAGATAAATGTCTATTAATCTCATGCCAACACCCCCTAAAACAAAACCGAATAATACTGGAAAAATTCCGTTATAACTTCCCCCACTTGCTTCAGAATGCTCGAGTGCAGGTGACAATAAAGACCAAAAACTAGCTGCGATCATAACTCCAGCTGCAAAACCAAGCATACCATCCAAAATTTTTCGGTTTATTTCTTTGAAAAAGAAAACTAAACCAGCTCCTGCCGCCGTCATCCCCCATGTGAACAAGCCTGCACCTAACGCCTGCTGAACAGGACCCCAAGCCTCAAAGAACTCTAGCATAATTCTGTTTTGTAAAAAGTCTATTTAGGCTTTGTGAGTCCTTCAGGGGGTTGCGTATTAACCCTTCGAACCCCCAAATATATCAATCCAAAACTAACTAATTGTATCCACCCTAATTCTTCATTTATCCATAACCAACTAGATAAAATTCCAAAAATGGGAACAACATTAACAAAACTTGAAGCTCGATTAGCCCCTATAACTTCAACACCAATTGCAAAGAAAACATATGAAAGTGCTGTAGAAAGAATTCCCAAATAACCAATCAAAAGCCATTCGTCATGACTCCAAGAACGTTCCCATGGAGATTCCCAAATAGTAAAAGGAATAAATAAAATCCAACCAACCAGAGAAACCCAAGCAATTAATGATAACGAACTTAATTGGTTTTCTTTAGATTCAAGAACATATATTCTCATAACTATTATGTAAATAGCATATGCAAAAGCTCCAAACATAATCAAACTATTTCCAATCAATCGCTCTTTAAGTGGAATGTCAATATTGGGTGATGCCAAAAAGACTAGTAATATACCCGTAAAACTGAGTGCCATTCCTGAAAGACTCTTAGTCGTTAATTTATGAGATAATGCAAAAACCGATAGAATAGCTACAAAAATAGGATTAAATCCAATTACTAAAGATGCGTCAGAAGCTGCTGTTTTTTGCATACCATACATGTAGCCTATTTGATATAGAAAAACCGAAGTGAAAGCCATAATGAATAAGACTCGGTAATCAGTAACCTTGGGTATTACATTACCTTCCTTAACCCACATCCAAGCAAAAAGAATTGGAACGGCAAAAGAATATCTTAGAAACATTACAGTAAATGGGAATTCCAGTAAATCCGTTGCAAGAAGTCTGCCCACGGGCCATGCCAATCCCCAAAGAACTGAGACTGTTAACATCAAAAAATTTGTAATTGCAAGCTTACGAGTACTGAAGTCAAGCATAATTATTAATCTTTCTTAGTTCCCAAAAAATATTCATTTATGTGAGGATCCACAAGAATTTTACTTGCTTGATCAGTATGAACTACTTGTCCATTGGCAAATATATATCCACGATCAGAACGAGCTAAGGAAAGACGGGCGTTCTGTTCAACTATTAATACGGTAATTCCATTTGTGCGTAGAGCATCTATTCTTTCAATGATTTGTTGTTGATAGAGTGGGCTTAATGCTGCAGTAGGTTCATCCAATAAAAGAAAATCAGGATTACTTATCAAAGCCCTACTTATGGCAAGCATTTGTCTTTGCCCTCCTGATAATGAAGCTGCCACATCATTCATTCTTGACTTCAAATCTTCAAACATCTCTAAAGAACGACTAATACGCTCTTCAAGTATTGGAAGAGAGAGATTAATACCACCCATCTCTAAATTTTCTCTAACTGAAAGACTTGGAAATACATTGTCGACTTGAGGGACATAAGCTATTCCTCTATTCACTAAAGAATCTGTACGCCATCCTGAAACCTCCTCTCCTTTATGCTTAACACTTCCTTTATAGTAAGTAGCAATACCAAAAATTAACTTTATGAAAGTAGATTTACCACAACCATTAGGCCCAATTACTGTAACGAATTCTCCTTCATCAACATACAAATCCACCTTATTCATAATTTGAACTTTATCATAACCGCCTTCAAGACCTGTAACATCTAGAATTCTACTCATTATTGACCTCCTAAGTATGCTTCAATTACTTCTTTACTCTCTTGAACTTTATCAGGAGTTCCTTCCATCAAAACTTTTCCTTGATCCATGACTATAATCCTATCAACGCCAGCTCTAAGAATAAAATCCATATTATGCTCAATAACTAGAATCGAAATTTTAGTTTCAGAAACTATCTTGCGTAAATTATTGAAAATCTTTTCAGCCAAGGGCCCTGCAACACCTGCCACAGGTTCATCTAGTAGTAACAGATTGGGTTCCCCCATCAAAGCTCGACCAATATCGACTAATTTACTTTGACCTCCCGATAATTCACTAGTAAGATTATGGGCCATATGAGTGATTTCCAATTCCTCAAGTGTAGAATATGCTTTTCGAACTCTGGCCTCTTCTTCGCCTCTAAAGAAATTGGAGATAAATCCTCGAATTGGATCGGTTCCATATTGATTTCGTGGTGGAATTAATAAATTTTCAATTGTAGTCATTTCTCTCCAGAGTCTTGTATGCTGGAAAGTACGTGTTACACCCAGATTTTGTATTTGATCAGGTCGCAAAAGCGTTGCATCCTCACCGAATACTTCAACATCACCTTCTGTAGCATCAAGAAGACCTGAAATACAATTAAAAGTTGTTGTTTTACCACAACCATTAGGTCCTATTAAACCAACAAATTCTCCCTGACCTATCTCAAAAGACACATTATCAACTGCACGCAATCCTCCAAAATCTTTAGTCATGTTAGTAACTCGAAGAACGGAACTCATCATATTACCCCCAAAATAACTATTTCAATAATTATGACAAGAGCCGCCACAAGAACCCAGACAAACCATGGAATTCCGGGCTCTATTAAATCCGGATTTTCAGGTCTTTTAGGCACCTCAGGTAACAAACCACGTTCAGATATAAGCAAACTAGACAAAATAACTATACCAATCAACATCAACTTGAAATAGGTCATATTTACAACAACTTTTTCAGGATCTGTCGTACCAAATACCTCAACCATTGAAAGATCACTACT
>JAPYSW010000033.1 GCA_029936395.1 Candidatus Poseidoniia archaeon | reverse complement strand
AGGTTGAGCATCAGGAATTGTATCTGATTTACCAAATAATCCAAACCATTTCTTTCTTGGTTTAACTGAAATCTCTGCAGTTACTGGTTGAGCGGCAACTTCAGAAGATATAACCTGAGGTTCTATTACAGGAACTGCCGCAGGAGTCACAGGTACTGGCTCAGGAACTATTGCCTGAGACTCAGGAACTAGATTATCATCAAATGAAGGAAATTCATCAATAAACTCAGGAATATCTTCTAATTCATCATAGTCATCATAATCTTCATCATCATAACTATTGAAATTACGATAACCATAAAGTAAAACACCACCTAGAACAATAGTCAATCCACTATAAATAAGTAAATTTGAGTCAGAAGACTCTTCAGCAGGGGTTGCTATTATTTTAAAAGTATATTGTTCAGATATTCTTATTTTTTGTTCATTCTCCATCCAAATATTAAGCTCATATGATCCAGTATCAGCACTTGAAGGTATTGTAATCATGACCGTTACTTCTGCTAATTGAGAAGGCAGTAAAGTCAAAAATGAGCCATAAGCGACATCATTACCATTTTTATCTTTAAAGCTGACCCAAGTTTCAGCTAATTGATCATTAGGAAGAGCACCCGATATTGCAAAGTATATTCGATTGGCTTCATCCACATCCAAATTAGATATCTTTAAAGTATGAGTGAGTGATTTACCTAGTGAAGTCTCTAATTTAAGATTGGAAGAACCCAAGATATTACCACTTTGTTCCAAAAAGATTTCAATAGTTTCAATTTTCTTTTTAGAATCACCTGCTGAATTAACTTCGATTTCAACAAAAGTATTCGTACCGTAATAATCGTTACGAGGTGTTAAAGTCAAAACTACTACTTCATTCTGGTTAGGTGATACCGATGATAACGAACTTCTATCAAAATTGCTACTAAATGCATTATCAACAGAAATAAATTTTAAATTGAAATTATTTTGTTCATTTCCCAAATTAGTTACGGAGAAAGTAATTTCTAAAGGTTCTCTGTCTTTAATTATAAAACTGTCACTACTATAATCATAGTTAATATTTTCTTGCTCACTAATACTTATGGAAAAATCCCAATCAGGTTCTGGTTCTTTAGCCGTAGTAACCAATGTTACAGAGTCATAAACACCCGAATTCGATGCTGCAGTAACTGTAATGATTGTTGGTGATTCTTCACCATCTGAAGCTGAATCTGAAGGAATAATACTTACCTTAATATTCTGACTATCTCCGGCATCTAATGTTAAATCATAACTATCTATAGATACATCCCAATCATCATTATTATCATAAGTTATAATAAAATCATCTCCTCCAGAACCACTATTTCTTACTGACAAAGTATACAATGCAGTCTTTCCAAATTCGGCAACCTTAGAGGTACTTGTTATAGCCTCAATCTCAACATCTGGTTCTGGCTCAATAAATATCGTTGTTTGAAGATTCTTAGACCAAGACAAATCACTAAGAATATCAGTAGTATCAACTTCAATATTATATGTATTTTCACCAGCAGGTAAAGTATGACCTTCAAAAGACCAAAGAAATCTAACCTCAACATAATCTCCTTTATCTGAGACTTTATCAACACTAGAACCCCATGAAGACTCACCATCAGGACCCATCTGCATACTATAATCACTTGTGCTCAAAGATATTACATCATCGACTCCAAACACATCTGAAATTTCTACATAAATATAAAATTCATTTTGGCCAGTTAGTAAAGAAGGAGAGGAACCGCTAGATATTCGTAAATGACTTATTGGTATTGTAACTTTAGTATCTGAGGAATCGGTACCGTAATCAAAAGTGATAGTTGTATTGCCTTCTGTTGGAGGAGGGGGAGCTGAACCTGGCTGAGCCGTCCAACTACTTTCTACAAGAAGAGTAATGGAAGATTCATCCAATCCTTGTAATGAAAAATCACTAGAACCAGTCAATTGAGCAGTTTCACCCTGATTGACATCTCCAGAGAATTCAAACTCATCAAGATTATTGTCATTCTGTATTATAGTATACCTAAGCGTAACTGTAGCATCACGATTAGATGAAACCCATCCCTTGCCTGACCATTCACCTGAAATATTAGACTCAGCCAATAAAGAAGTCGTAGTCCAACGGCCTACTTCTTGAAAAGTACCTTGACCTGATTCTCCATCTGCAATAACTATAGATTCAGTACTAGAACTAGAAGGCTCTTCGACTCTTAATTGACCATTAGGTTGACCTGAAATATACAAATCAACGGACGCAAATGTTTCACCAGTTGCCGTATCATCGAGAAACACAAAGAATGATAAAAATGCGAATAGAAAAAATAGCGAAATTTTTCTCATGTCTTAGAAATCTCCTTGGGTAGCTAAAATATTAAACTTTAGTCTTTGGCACCATATTCCCAAACTTTGTCGCCTATATAATGAAGTGCTTCGATAGCTTTACCTTGTTTGGAAGCTAACATATCTTTACCATCTAAAAGTGCTTTTCCAACTCCTAATGGTTTATGATGCGTTTCGTCACGTATCCAAACATATTGTCCTTTAACTATTTCTGGACTCACATCATTTATGCCTGCAGACATAATATTAGCACCATTACAAACAAAACGAACGGCACCCATATCTACCTGTACCCAACCGTCATCTGGCAAGTTAGAAAGTAAACCTCTAACAGAAAAATGAAGTATGTCGTCAATTAAAAACGCAATAATATAACCATTCTGAATTATTACATCAAAATCTTTTGAATTAGCTTTTTCAAATTTTCCAGCTTCGAAAGAGAAAGGAAGACCATGTGCTGTTTCTAATTTATCATTAAATAATTTAGCTTCACGCTTGTTAATTGGCCTTCGTTTCTTAAGATCTAATTTAGTAACCACGAAACTTCTATAGGGGGGTCTTTTATGTAAGTCCCCTAGGGCGTAAACAATGAATATTACTGTGATGGGGACGGGATATGTGGGGCTGGTTACAGGAGCTACTTTAGCATATACTGGAAACAAAGTTGTCTGCTTAGATCTTATTGAAAGTAAAATTAATGATTTGAACAACGGAATCTCTCCTATTTTTGAACCAGGATTAGAAGATTTAATTAAATCGGGATTAAAAAATAAAAATTTGAGAGGATCTACAGATATCGAAAATTGTATTAGAGAAAGTGATTTGACGTTTATTTGTGTAGGCACTCCTTCAAACAAAGATGGAAGTATTGATTTGACATACATAAAATCAGCATCTGCATCTATTGGTAGAGCCTTAAGAGCAAAAGAAGAACATGAACATACTATCATCGTAAAATCAACAGTAGTTCCACTAACAACTGAAGAAGTTGTCCTTCCAACAATCATGAAGAAAAGTGGATGGAAAAGAGAGCAATTGGGTATTGGCATGAATCCTGAATTTTTAAGAGAAGGATCTGCAGTAAAAGATGCTCAAAACCCAGACCGAATAGTTATGGGGGTTTCTGATGATATGGCACTTAAACAAATGAAAAAATTGTATGAAATGCATAATTGCCCTAAACAAAAATGTATTCCAAGAACTGCTGAATTTATCAAATATGCTTCAAACTCTTTTTTAGCTGCAAAAATCTCTTTTGTTAATGAAATGGCTAATTTATCAAATGAATGGGGGATTGATTTTGAAGAAGTGGCTGAAGGAATGGGGTCTGATAGTCGAATCTCTCCATTATTTTTACGAGCTGGAGCTGGTTTTGGAGGTTCCTGTTTTCCTAAGGATGTGAAAGCCCTGGCTGCTGCATCGAAAAAGAATAAAGTTGAATCTAAAATGCTTAAGGCAACTTTAGAAGTTAACGAAACCCAACCTCTCAACGTAGTTAGAATGGCTGAAGAACGCTTAGGTGTAATTAAAGGAAAAAGAGTAGCAGTCCTAGGATTAGCTTTCAAGCCAGATACTGATGACGTAAGAGAGACAAGAAGTGAAGTTGTAATTAATGAATTAATGGAAAAAGGTGCATTAATTATTGGACATGATCCAAAAGGAATGGCGAATTTTAAAAAACTAGTCGATATTGAAATGGCTGAAACTGCAATGGCTGCAATCAAAGATGCAGATTGTATTGTTTTAATGACTGAATGGAAAGAATATACGGAACTAAATTACAAAAATATCAAAGAAGAAATGAATGGAAATGTAGTAATTGATGGAAGAAGAGGATTCAATCAAAAGAGGATGGAGGAAACTGGTTTTGATTACAAAGCAATCGGTTTGGGTTAAAACAAGTTATTTTATAACCCTTCTAAGTGCGACAACTCCCCGATACGGTCCGAGTTATCGCTTTCGGGAAATCACGGTTAAAAAATGAGTAAAGGAACTGCAGCACAAGGTAAGCGCCAGAAGCAAACACATCTAATTTGTAGAAAGTGCGGGCGTCATGCATATCACATGCGTAAAAAACGATGTGCATCTTGCGGCTTTGGTGAAAGTGCAAAAAACCGTACTTATAAATGGGCTAAAACACATTAATGCCGCTTAAGGAGGCATGTGGAGTTTTAGGTATTGTAAATAAATTCCCTATACTCAATTTACTACAGGTAGGATTAAGAGCTTTACAACATAGAGGACAAGAATCGGCCGGAATTACACTTTCAGATAATGAGCACATCACTCAAAAAGGAATGGGGCTTGTTAGTGAAGCCCTAAGTGACTTTGGTTCTGAATTTGAAAAAGGAACCGTTGGAATCGGCCATGTGAGATATTCGACAGCCGGTGGCTCTTCAATGAAGAATGCTCAACCAATGACCGTTTCAACAGTCTCTGGTGAACTAAGCATTGGACATAATGGGAATATTGCAAATCAAGATAAACTTAGACATGAAAAAGAAAATGCCGGTTGGGCATTCATGTCAGATACAGACTCTGAAATTATAGTCCGCATGATTGCTAATTACTTATCTAAAAAATATAGTATTACAAAATCGATTCAATTAACGATGGAAAATCTTGTTGGAAGCTATTCCATTGTTTTATTACATAATGATGAAGTTTTGGCATTTCGTGATCCACTAGGAATAAAACCATTGTGTGTTGGACAGATTGAAGAGGGATTTGTTGTAGCTTCGGAGAGTTCAGCCATTGAAATTATGGGGGGAAATGTAATTCGAGATGTAGAACCGGGTGAAATAATTAGTATTGATTCTAATGGAATAAATTCGCACTCTATCTCTAAATCTGAAGACAAAGCATTTTGTATGTTTGAATATGTTTATTTTGCAAGGCCTGACGCAAAAATTGATGGAATTTTGACCTATTCAGTTAGGCAACGTATTGGCCATAAACTTTGGGAAGAAGCGCCTTTAGAGGCTGATATTGTCGTACCTGTACCTGACTCCGGTATTGCTTGTGCCCTTGGATTTTCTGAAGCTTCGGGCATTGTTTACAGAGAAGGACTAATTAAAAACAGATATGTGCATCGATCATTCATACAACCTGGTAACGAGCAAAGAAAAGCCACGATTAATGAAAAATTAAACCCTGTAAAAGAACTTGTCGAAGGGAAAAAAGTAGTACTTGTAGACGATTCTATTGTTAGAGGAAATACTTCCAAAAGAATAGTAAAGAGAGTAAGAGATGCCGGAGCTACAGAAGTCCATCTAAGGATAGGATGCCCTCCCATAATTTCCCCCTGTTTCTTAGGAATAGATATGCCAAGCAGAGAGGAATTTATTGCTCCAAACAGAACTATAGAAGAAATAAAGAATGAAATTGGAGCCGATTCTGTAGCATATGTTTCTATTCCAGGTCTAGTAGATAGTATTGGAAAAGAAGAAAAAGATCTTTGTTTAGGATGTATTACCGAAAATTATCCTTTACCTATTGAAGGCGAAAGACAACGAGGGCAAGCCACTTTAGAAGATTTTGAAATTTAATCCCAAATAAAGTAAGTCTCTATTCCATACCTAAGTGCTAAAACATTATTTCCTTTCCAGTCTTTAGGCGAGATTGCTTCTACGGTTTGTAAAGTAAATGGATCTAAAAGGAGATATTCAGAATCTCTATGACTTATAACTTGTACTTCGAGCGGAGGATCTAGTAAAGGAACATTTCTCATAGTATCTACTTCAACCATTTTTTGACTGAAAGGAGATGAAAGCATTATCAACTTTGTTCGACGTCTATCAATGCGTAGAACTTTCCATACTTTATCATCTAAAAAAAGATAATCACTAATGCCAATACTTGGTAAACGTACTCCAAAAGTATGTCTCAATAAATCTCGACCATCTTTACGACCTACAAGTGTATTTGTTTCTGTAACGTGTCCTCCAAACTTGACCATTAGGTCACGAGATATTGTTCGAGCCTTATCACTGGAAGATAATTGAAAATCATAACCACCTCTAACGGGGCCAGAATCGGTTGTAAAAAACTCAGATGGACCTGAATCAATTAAATTATAGATCTCTTCTACAGCCTTATTCAAAATCTCTTTACGCTTTGTTCGAACTTGTAAAATAGCCTCATAATAACCACCTGCTAATCTGGAACAAGTTTGACAGACTTGGAATTTTATCTGAACTTCAGTCTTTAGATTAGCATCCAATAAAAGACCTTGATAATCTCCTTCACATTCAATATTTACTCTAAACTTCTGAGGATCTAACTGCTTAAGAATTAAATTTGAAGTAGTTTTACCTATCTCTGAATTCCATTCAATGGATTCTGTAACAAAGTGAGAAACTGATGACTCTAGGTCACTAAACTCAAGCCAAGTGCCTGGAATCTTTAAAGAATAACAGGCTTTGCAACAAACCATATTGATTGCTGGCAATACTTTTGAAAGCTCAATATTTTGGCGAACGCAGGTGTGGCAAAGCTGAGAAATTAACGGAGTCTCTGCGCCACATTTGAGGCAGACCTTCACAGAGGTCTAAGGATTGGGTATTTTGTGATTTATGCTTTAAGAAAGCTTTTAGTGGATTAGCGAATTTATGGTATTATTAGTATGCATAAATTCGAACCAAATAAGACTTTGAAACTCAATGCCCACATAAGTAGTATTGAGGAGTACAATGAAATTTACAAGCACTCAATTGATAATCCTGAAGAGTTTTGGTCGGAGCAAGCTGAGAGAATATCTTGGTTCAAGAAATGGAATAAAATATGGGAATGGAATTTCAATAAAGCAGAAGTAAAATGGTTTGAAGGGGCAAAACTAAATGCTAGTTATAATTGCATTGACAGACATGTAGAGAAAGGATATGGGAAAAAAGCTGCACTAATATGGGAAGGTAATGATCCAAGTGAAACTAAGACTTATACTTATGATGATTTATTAGAAGAAGTTCAATTAGCAGCCAATGCACTCAAAAATCTAGGTGTAAAAAAAGGCGATCGCGTATGTATTTACATGCAAATGATTCCTGAATTAGCTATTTCTGTTTTAGCATGTGCTCGAATTGGTGCAGTCCATTCAGTTGTTTTTGGAGCTTTTGCACCAGATAGCTTAGAAGCTCGAATAAATGATTCAGATTGTAAGATACTGATTACACAAGATACAGGAGTCAGAGGAACTAAGAATGATATTCCAATGAAAAGGAATGGAGATATTGCAACCAAAAAAACACCATCGATTGAAAAGATTCTCGTTGTAAAAAGAACTGGAAGTCCTATTGAAATGGACCAAAAAAGAGATGTTTGGTGGCATGATGCAATGAATTCTGCAGACAAAATTTGTGTTCCTGAAGAAATGGATGCCGAAGATCCTCTATTTATTCTGTACACAAGCGGATCCACTGGCAAACCAAAAGGTGTAATGCATACTACTGGAGGTTACATGGTTTATACAGCTACAACTCATCATTATATTTTCGATTATCATCCCGATGAAGTGTACTGGTGTACTGCCGATATTGGTTGGATTACAGGTCATTCTTACATCATCTACGGGCCTATGGCGAATCGGGCAACAACAATGATGTTTGAAGGCGTACCTAACTATCCCGATTATGGTAGATTCTGGGAGATTATCGAAAAACATAACGTTAATAAATTTTACACGGCGCCAACTGCATTAAGAGCATTAATGAAAGAAGGGGATAAGTGGCCAAATAATTATAATTTAGAAAGTTTAAAAATACTTGGAACTGTTGGTGAACCAATCAAAGAACCTGAATGGTTATGGTATCACAAGATTATAGGAAAAGAAAGATGCCCCATAGTAGATACATGGTGGCAAACTGAGACGGGAGGGATAATGATCGCACCATTACCTGCAGTTACTCCAACAAAACCAGGATCGGCTACACTTCCTTTTTTTGGAGTAGTTCCCGAATTAGTGGATGACGAAGGAAAAGTACTAGAAGGAAATGAGGTTGAAGGGAATTTGGTCATGCAAAGACCATGGCCTAGTATGATGAGAACCATTTATGGCGATCACAAACGATTTTTTGAGACTTATTTCGAAAAATTTCCTGGAAAATACTTTTCAGGTGATGGATGTAAAAGAGATAAAGAAGGATATTATTGGATTACAGGAAGAGTTGATGATGTAATAATTGTTTCGGGACATAATTTAGGAACTGCTGAGATCGAAGGTTCCATAGGTGGACATCCTGATGTAGCTGAAGCTGCAGTTGTTGGCTACCCACACGAAATAAAAGGAAATTCCATCTATGCATTCGTGACATTAAGAACCGGACATGAAGTAACAGAAAACACTAAAGCTGACATTACCAAAAGAGTAAGGGCCGATATTGGTCCGCATGCATCTCCTGAAAAAATACAATTTACTGAAGGCTTACCAAAGACTCGTTCTGGAAAAATAATGAGACGAATTTTAAGGGGTATCGCTTCTGGAAACATAAATAATTTAGGTGACATATCTACTCTTGCAGATCCCTCAGTAGTCAGCTCTTTGATAGATAAACGTATCTAAGCCTGAGGTTGAACCATCTTTTCGGGATTAAGAATTTCTAATAGTTCAGATTCAGAAAGATCAGTTAAATCTAATGCAGTTTCTAAAACGGTTTGACCTGAAGCATGTGCCTCCTTAGCAATCAGTGTAGCTTTTTCATAACCAATTACTGGAGCAAGAGTTGTAGCTAACATTAGACCCGTCATTAATAATTCTGGACCTTTTTCAGTAGCTTCGATACCAAGTATACATTTATCTGCAAAAATTTGTGAAGTGTTTGTCAATAATGATATAGCTTGAAGAAGATTATGAGCTGCAAAAGGCATCATTGTATTCAATTCAAAATAACCTCCTTGGGCACCTTGTACTAAGGCAGCATCACAGGCCACAACTTGCGAAGCGGCCTGAATTACAGCTTCAGGAATAACTGGATTCACTTTACCGGGCATAATAGAGGAACCAGGTTGAACCGCAGGTAGAGTGATTTCACCTAAGCCAGCCCGTGGACCTGAACCTAGCCAACGAATATCATTAGCTATTTTTTGCATATTAACGGCAAGACCTCGTAATGCCGAACTTGTGGTCAATGCTCCATCTAAGGTAGATTGTGCCATGAAGTGATTATCAGTTTCATAGACTTCTACTCCCGATAATTGCGAAATATGCTGACAAGCTAACATTGAAAAATTAGGATGTGTGTTAACTCCAGTACCAACGGCAGTTCCACCTAAGGCCAAAAGCGACAATTCATCCTTTATCAACAGCAATCGATCCAAAGAACGTTCAATCAAACCGGCATAGCCTTGGAATTCTTGACCCAAACGTATGGGTGTTGCATCCATTAAATGGGTTCGACCCGTCTTTATAATTGGCATAAATTCTTCAGCTTTTTTGTCTAATGCTTTTTGAAGAACAATTAAAGAAGGACATAGTGATTCCTCAATATCTAAAAGAGCTGAAAGATGAATTGCAGAGGGAATTACATCATTAGAAGACTGACCTTGATTCACATGATCGTTAGGATGAATTTTCAAACCTGATGCTTTAGAAGACAAATTAGCTATGACTTCATTAGCATTCATATTTGTTGAAGTACCTGAGCCAGTTTGGAAAACATCTACGGGAAAATGATCATCATACTCTCCATTTGCTACTTTCAAAGCAGAATCAACTATTGCATCTTTCATTTCTTTAGTAATAACACCTAATTCAACATTAGCTTCAGCGGCACCTGCCTTGATGTAACCTAAAGCTCTAATGAATGAACGAGACATTCGAAATCCACTAACTGGAAAATTAAGGACTGCTCGCTGAGTGCTAGCCCCCCAAAGTGCAGATTCAGGAACTTCCATTTGTCCCATTGTATCAGATTCAGTTCTAGTATAAGGATCTGCAGGAAGACTGCCTGTTAATGATATTGAATTTTCTACTTGTTTACCTGATTTAGATTTAATTGTTTTTCTTAATTTCTCTTTTCGGCTTTCAGGACATTCATAAATCCCATATTTTGGAAATCGAACATGGCCTTCTTGCAGATTTTCCATATGAACCTTCAACATAGAGTTGATGGAAAGATCCGAATAACAAGCTTCAACATAATTTTGAAGACTATTTCTTACATTTTTAGTAACTCTTATAGAAGTATAGTTCTCTTTTACCATATTATCGTCTAGAAGAACCCCGTATTAAATAGTATGCATTTTGCATAAATATGCATTTTGCATACATAATAAAGAGCAATAGAAGCCTCTATTCAAGAAAAAATACACTTTTTTATCTAAACTGGAGCATATGGTGGCGGATTATTCGGATCCCAACAAGTTACGAACGTTTCATCCAAATCATCTAATCGTTTCATCAAAGAATCAGATATTTCAAAATCAAACACTGCGAAATTCTCAACTATTCGATTTTCATTAACTGATTT
>JAPYSW010000032.1 GCA_029936395.1 Candidatus Poseidoniia archaeon | reverse complement strand
TATGGATACTAAATATCTTGTAGCTTTGCTTTTAGTTGCTGGACTTGTTGGTGGAGTTTCCAATAATTATATTGGAGATTATTATTCAGATTCATCTGAAGAAGAAAATAATAATGATATTATAGAACCTGTTGGAAACCAAGCGCCTGATTTTACAATTACTGACATAGATGGAAATGATTTTAATCTTTCGGATTTTGAAGGAGAAAAAGTTATTGTTTTAGAATTTATGAATACTGGGTGTGGAACTTGCCACAATTTTGAAAAGAATGTTCTTAAAAGTTATTACAATAACACTACTATGCCTTCGGACGTAGAAATTATTTCAGTAACTCAAAGTAATGAGGATCGTGATAAAGTTGCAGATAGAGTACAAGGAAATTGGATTTACGCAATAGGTAGTAACGAAATGACTACAGCTTTTGATGCTGAAAGAAGCCCTACTGTTGTAATCATTGACAAAGAAGGAGTGATTTCTTTTTCAAAACAAGGACCGATATCTGAAGAAGATTTAGAGAATCAAGTTAACTCTGCCTTAAATTAGAATTCTTCTAAGAAACGTTCAATACGCTGCTTAATCTCGTCTCGAACATTACGATATTCTTCATCAGATTTGGGATCCTTAATTGGCCAATGGTTCCGTTGACAAGTTTCAGGCCAATTCATATTCACACAAGTTTCATTGGCTGAACCACAAAGTGTAATTGCATAATCTGCTTTTGTCCATTCAACATTATCTAAATGTTTAGACACTTGATCTGATACATCTAAACCCACTTCTTTCATAATTTTTACTGCCTGAGGACTAAGTCCATCCGGTTTAGTACCTGCACTTAGAACGGTGAAATCCGATTTTAGGTTTTTTAGCCAACATTCAGCCATTTGAGATCTAGCTGCATTTCCAGTGCAAACGAACAGTACTACAACCACGAATAACCAATTACATCGTCTATTAAATAATTTTATCGCAGTGGACTAATTAATTGTGTTCCACCATTTTTATTTTCTTATTTAGGGTAGGACAACTTTGTTTTTTGTGAGAGGCACTCACGCCAATAAACTTTAAAAGGTGGAACCAATAACTGTATTCCATATGGTGTATCTAACAAAAAAGACTACACGAGGGCAGAATTACTACTACCTCGTTAAATCTTTCAAATATGATGGACGCGTAGAAAAGGTACAACAGTACCTAGGTTCAGATGAACCTAACGAGTCCGAGCTAGAACACTTAAAACAAAAATATACTATTGATTTAGAATTGGCTGCAATTGAAAGAATGGCAATTATGTCTTCTGAAACTTACAGAACCCCTTATCTTGACAAAGAAGCATTACTGGGCCTAGAGCGAATGAAATTTCTAAATCGAGCACTGCACAGAATCGAAACCATTGAACAAAGAACCTCAGAGAAGATGCGTAATCTTATCTCTACTATCAATGGAAATATGTCACTCTCATCTGCTCCATTATCAATTGATAATATCGAAGCTATTTTTGAACATGATCGTGCACCTACTGGCGTTCCCTTGTCAAAAGTTCTAGAAGTATTAGCTTTGAGGCGATTAAATGACGAAGTACCAGAAAGAGTGGCAAGAATTGATAAAAGAAATATTTTAAAATTACATCAAGATTTACTTGAAGGAACTGGAAGAGGTGGAGTCTTGAGAGAAAGTTCTGCAAGTTTACCTGGCTCAGCATTTATGCCTCCGCCTGCAGTTTTGATTGAAGATGAATTAGAAGGATTGTTACAATGGTGGCATGACCCTTCACCTTTACATCCTTTTGAAAGGGCTATATTATTTCACCATAGATTTCAACAAGTTCGACCCTTTGAATCAGGCAATGGTTTAGTTGGAAGATTAATATTGGATGGTATGTTAGTACGAACGGGATTATCAACTACTAGATGGCAAAAAGAAGACCGTTCTATTTATTTATCCGGTTTAGTAGCAGGAGACCGTGGAGATAGAACAAAGCTCATCAAAATATTTTGGCAAGCTTACCGAAATCAGCACCGAACGAGTGTTGAAGGCGGTAGAGATTCTATGCGGCTTTCACCTCGACAAGCTCAGTTGGAGGCCTTCTGAGTGAGGCTTCTCGAACTTGAGTTCGAGAATTTTAAATCTTTCAAAGGCCACGTTACCCTTCCTCTCGGGCCTGGGTTTACATGTATAACTGGACCCAATGGTTCAGGTAAATCAAACATAACTGACGCAATTCTTTTCATTCTCGGAACTAGATCAACCAAATTACTTAGAGCTAGAAAACTCAAACAATTAATTTATGGTTTTCAAGAAGGAACCAAAAAGAAGACTGGACCAAAAGCGTGTAAAGTTTCGATGGTTTTTGATAATAGTGATCGATTCTTAGCTGTAGAAAAAGATCAAGTCACTTTTACAAAAGGAATACGTCTAAGGGGTGAAGACACTACGACTTACTATCAACTAGATGGCATCAAATCTTCGGCTAGAGAATTTGAAGCTTTATTTTCAAGAGCTGGGCTTTATGCAACCGGATACAACATAATCCAACAAGGAGATGTGATTCAAACCTCTCTTATGTCAGGTACTGAAAGAAGACGGAAAATTGAAGACGTAGCTGGAATTACAGCTTATGATAATAGACTAAGAAGTACAAGAAGTGCTCGCAATTCAGTTGAAGCTGATTTAACGCTATTAAATGATAGAGCTAAAGAAGCTAAAAGAACACTTAAACAGTTAGAGAGAGAAAAGGAAGATGCTGAAAAGTTAGAAGTAATACTTGATGAAATAAAAGAAACCGAATTATTACTTAAATTTCGTAATGTATTTGATTTCGAAGCTGAAATTGAATCAAGAAGAGAAGTAGTTGAAAGATACACTAAAGAATTATCTGAATTGAAAAAAGAGCAGCATAATAGAAAAGAAGATATTGAAAGTAAACAAAACCAATTCGAAAAAGTTGAAAAAAATATTGCAGTTTCGGGAGGTGATAAGGCTCGTGAATTACAAGAAGAATTGGATAAAACTCGTGTAGCTCATGCTTTGTCTGAGAGAAATGTAGATGGGGCTGCAAATAGACTCCACGAATTGGAAATTAGTAGGAAGATATTAGATGATGATCATAAAATAGCTTCAAATGAATTGAAAAACTTGAACCTAGATTTGACAACAATATCTAAAGATGTTTCTAAAATGGAAGATAAAATAACTGCTAAAGTTTCAAAATTGAGTAAATTAGAAGGTGCGGCAGCAAATAATTCTGAAGCTGTAAGCACGCAGCGGGATGAACTAGAAGTCCTACGAAAAAATGCTGGCGAATTAGAAATGCAACGGCACCGCCTCGATGGCGAAAAAGAACAAATCGAAATTCAACTAGCTAGTGCAAAAGAACAAGTGATAAGATCTAAAAAATGGTTAGAATCTATTGAAACTGATGTAAAAGAAGCTGATTACCAATTGAAAGATTTAGAAGTTGGAAGAAAATCTACAACTCAAAATTTAGACAAAGTAAAAACCAAACATAATAGAAGCCTTGGAACTATAGAGGCGCATCAAAATAAATTAGGAAGTATAGACTCTAAACTCAGAACCTTTTCTATGAAATTGGCATCTCAAGAAGCTGCACAGCGTGCTAGAGAAGAATTTGGAGGTTATGCTAGAGGTGTTCAAGCTCTTTTGGAATGTAGAGATAAAAAAGAATTAAGAGGAATTATTGGAACTATTGCTGAATTAGGAAGAGTAGATGAAAAATACGCTACAGCTTTAGAGGTTGCTGCCGGCGGTAGGCTTCAATCTATTGTAACTGAAGATGATTCTGCTGCTGCCGCTGCAATTGATTTTCTCAAGCGGAATAACATTGGAAGAGTTCGCTTTTTACCACTCAATAAAGTTCATTCATACAAACCAAGTGCACATGCTATTTTGATTTCAAAAAATGAAGGTGCTCTTGGTTTTGCTCAAGATTTGGTTAAATTTGATTCGCGCTATAGTAATGTATTTGGTAATGTTTTTGGAGACACAGTCATAATGGATTCTTTGAATCGAGCGAGAAAATATCTTGGTAAAGGCAGGATGGTCACTCTTCAAGGTGAATTGCTTGAAAGTGGAGGTGCGCTAGTAGGTGGTGCTGCACCTAGGACTGGAATTCATTTTGGAACCTCAGAACGTAACGATATTGATGAATTAGCTAACGATATTCGAAATTTAGAAGCTGAAAAACTACAGCTTTCATCTGAATTGAATGAAATAATTAGAGAAGCGGCCCAGTTAGCAACTACAAGGCAGGAATTAGAGAGCGAAAAAGCTGCATTTCAAACTAGAGTTACTGATTATGATGGGAGAACTGGAGAGATTAAAAAACGTCTCCAAGAAGCTGATGATGCCGTTAAAATCCGTGAAGGCTTAGTTGAAGCCTTGCAAGGTGAAATTATAGAGCGAACTGGTTTGCTAGAAGGTTTAGAAAAGGATATTCAAGAAGTTTCTACTAAAATTAGTAAAGCCACCAAGAATTTACAAGCTGTAGCTGGCGGAAAAACTTCTAAAGTTATTTCAGAATTACAAAATAATCTCGATGGAGCAAGAGAAGAATTATCTGTTGGTCAGGCCAAACTAGCTTCACTAACTGCAAAAGTCGATTCTATGAAGTCTGAAGTTGGTAGATTGAAAGGAGAATTGGAGATTAATAATAATGAGCAGAAAGAATTGCAAGAAACCCATAAACTAGAAACCAGAAAAGGAAAGGAATTGGAGAAACTATTGAAATCTCTCCGCCAAGAAGAAGAAGAAAAATTCAAAGAATTAAAAGGACTAAGAGATGAACGTGATGAATTACATGATTTACTAACTAACCTAAAAACTGATTTTTCCACTAAACAAGAATTGCGCCGAAATAGAAGACATGCAAGCGATGACTTAAAAATCGAAATTTCGATTAGAGAACCAAAACTAATTGAAGCAAAAAGCCGCATTCCAAAAGGAACTAAAACTCCACAAACAGTGCCTGGTAGAGAAAAATTAGATATCTCTAAAGAGAATCTTGATCGAAATCGAAATCGCCTTGGAAATGTAAATATGTTATCATTAGAACATTATAGACAAGAATTTGAACGATTTGGTGAAATTAAGAAGCACAAAAAACAATTGAATGAAGAAGTAAGACGTCTAGATACTCTTGAAACTAAAATTTCAGAGAAAAAAGAAGCAAAATTCATGGGTGTTTACAATAATATCAGCGAAAGTTTCAAAACTTCATTTAAGGAAATAACTGGAGGTGGAGAAGCTAGACTTGTTTTAGAAAATAAAAAGTCACCTTTCGAAGGTGGAGTGACAATAAAGGCTCGAATGCCTCGTAAGAAAACTTATCCCGTAGAAGCACTGTCTGGAGGAGAGAAATCACTTGTTTCGATGGCCTTCATATTTGCTATTCAAGGATATGACCCTAGCCCATTCTATCTGCTAGATGAACCTGACCAAAATTTAGATGGAGTGAATACTGAACATATAGGTCGAGCTATTGCATTACAGTCAAGTGTTGCTCAATTCCTAGTTGTTAGCTTACATCATGCTGCTTTAAGAGAATCGGATAATGTAATTGGAGTCTTTATGGGAGATGATGGCGCCTCAAGATTACACCAAATAAGAGATGTTGATGCTTTCCTAGCCTCAATACCTGTAGAAGCGGAGGTCGGAGCTTGAGTTTAGTCGTTAATCACTTGTTATTTCACAAAGCTATGATTGGCATTGATTCTGAAAAAATTGACCAATATATTGATATTGCATCTAGCGCAAATACGACTGCTGAAGTCTCTACTATTGAAGATCCATTTACTAGAAGTGTGACGCTTCTATTCATGTTAGTTAAAGATCATGGCCTTGATCCATGGTCTCTAGATTTAAAGCATATGATTCTAGAATATCAAAAATATGCAGTTAAAAGTGATGATTTAGATCTACCCTTAGCTGGTTCTGTTCTTGGTTGGGCTTGGGACGTATTAAGACTAAGAGCAACAGGAGCAATTGAAGCTACTGAACCTATACCTGAACCTCAACCTGAATGGACAAACTTTGATTTTGGATGGGAACCAACCTATTCCGAACAATTAGATGATTCATCTGAACCACCTATAGAAGAAAGTCTCTTGTTTCAAGGAGAAAGAAGAGTCACTTTGATGGAATTAGTTGGCGCACTTGAAGATGCCCGTAATATTGAGATGGAGCGTAAGGAGCGCTTAGAAAGAAGAAGACAATTACGAAATGCAAGACAATCAGTCCTTAATGAAGTAGCTCAGAGACTAGGTGAAAAATTACATAATGATGACCCTAGCCAATACAAAGAACAAGTATGGCAACGAATTAATGAGTTTAATGGTAAACCAATACCTATGGCTAATCTTTTGGATAGGCCAGAAAAAGCAAGTGTAGTTCGGACATTTGTAGGTTCCTTATTCTTAGCAAGAGAAGGAAGAATTGACATAATTCAGAAAGACTTAGAAAGTCATAATATTTATGTTAAGAACCTGGAGAGTGCAGGATGAAAGAATTGATCGCAGTTGAAGCAGCTTTATTCTCGGCTGGAAGAGCTTTAGATGCAACTGAAACAGCCGAAGCAACCGGCCTTTCAAGGAAAAATGCACTTACGGCTTTAGATACTTTGTTTGAAGTTTATAAAAAACGTGAAAGTGCTTTGGAAATTGTAAAATTAGGGCACAAATATGCATTACAATTAAAGACTGAAGCTGTTCAATATGGGAGAAGACTAGCCCCTCAAGAAATACCCTCATATCTTTTGAGAACTTTAGCCCTAATCGCACATGAACAGCCAATGCTCCAAACCGAATTGAAATATAAATTGGGAGACAAAGTTTATGAGCATGTTGGTGAATTGTTAGAATTAGGAATGGTACAACGTGAAAGAAAAGGTAGATCCTTTGAACTATGTGTAACTCCAGCATTTATGGAATATTTTGGAATAAATGCAGATAACCAAAATGAATTGAAAGCTTATTTGGAACAAGCATTAACTGAATCATGAACAGTCCTGGCCTTTTAGAATTAGTAGTGATTATATTCCTTTTATCCACTTTCTTAGGACCGGAGAAAATTAAAGAAAGTGCCCGAGCAATCGGGAAAGCTTATCGAGAATTCAGAGGTTATTCTAATCTAACTCCACTGGGAAAAAATAAAATTACAGATAAAGAGAATATTAGGTCTTCAGCTGAAAAATTAGGAATTAATACAGCTGGAATGAATTCAAAAGAGATTAAAACTGCAATTATTAATGAATTGTCAAACGAATGAACTAGAATAAAGAAAAAAAGAATCAAAACTTTGATATAGTTACTTTTGTCCATGATTATTATGGAAGTACTAAAGACAGGGGCCTTGGCCATCCTATTTTTGCTATCAGCCATAATTCCTGCAGTCAGCGTTGAGGCGGCCAATGAGGCTCGAACTGATGTTGATAGTGATTACTTAGATGAAAAGTGGCATGCTGGTTTGGGGACTGGTATTGGATCACTAAATTCGATTAAAAGTGCAGATATTGATCTAGACGGAGAAGATGAATTAATATTCGGAAATAAGCAAGGATATATTCATGTTTTAAATTGGAACGCAAGTGCTGGTGGATGGTATGAAGACTTCCAAAGTATTAACGTGGGTGGAGCCGTTAAAGGAATGGAAATCGGTCAAATGGATGATGATCCTCAATTAGAAATTGCCATTGGTTATAATTGGAATGGCGATATGGGGAGAGTTAAGATTATTGACGGTATTTCTTTATTGGCTGAAACTAATTGGTCAGCTGGTATTTCTTGGTCTCATACACAACGAACGGAAGGTTGGCCATATGGTCTAGCCATGGGTGATTTAGATGGCGATGATGAAGTTGAACTAGCAATGAGTGCTGACCGTGGTTTTCTATGGGTTGTAGATGCTAATACTCCTGAAATCTATGTCCAAAGAGATATTACACATGATGAAGCTGAATGGTATGTTGATGTTGGAAGCAAGATAGGTAGTGGTACTCTTGAGAATACATGGGGGCTTACTTTCGGTCAATTTGATGAAGATGAGGCAATGGAAGTAGCTGTTGGAAGTAAGCAAGGATGGATTGCTGTCTTTGATGGTGTAACTCAAGAATTACAATGGAAATACGACATGGATGGAAATAGTGGAGAAGATAGTCTTTGTTATAGTCTATTATCTGCAGATTTAGATGGTAATGATATTGATGAATTAATTGTTCCTCAACAAAGTAAATTAACTGTCTTTGTTGACGGTGACCGAGATAACAGAATAGAAGATAGTGATATCAATAGTGGTTATGGGCTGGCTAATGCAAACTTGTTTGGTGATGCTAATGAAGAATTCGTCGTAGCAGACGGTAGTGGAAATATTAGAGTTATGGGATTAGTTGGATCTTCTTTAACAACTTATCAAGAATGGAATAGTGGTTACGTAATGAATGATGCTGCAGGTCTCACAATTTCAATGAATGGCCATGATAATCCTTGGATAGTTCATGGAAGTGATTTGGGAATGGTTGTGGCTTGGGAATTGACCTCGCAATCTAACCATGAATTAGCTTGGAAATCGGATGGGGAAAATAATGCAAACCAACTCGTTTACACGCTTGAAGGAGGAAGCAACTATGGTGTTGCTATGGCTAACATTGATGATGATGATGCTTTAGAAATTTTAGTAGGATCTGGTTCGGGTAAAGTATATGCCTTTGATGGAGAAACATATGAGACTGATTGGGTAAGTCCTGTATTAGATAAAATTCCAATGGGAATTGCCGTAGATGATCTAGACAATGATGGAGCTAATGAAATTGTAATTATAACTGGAAATCCTAGTGAACCTAAAGGTGAAGATGGTATTGGAGGTGAAGGATATCTATACATTTTCGATAAAGATGGTGATGATTTTGAACAGGTCTTTCGTAGCGATGATATTGATGCTGCGTTTGGTCTAACAATTTCAGAACTGGATGGAACAACGTATCCTGAAATCGGAATTGCCACAGGTTACATCAAAATCATCTCAGCAACATCAGGAACTACCGAACTTCATGGTGATCTGAAAGTTTGGGGATATGGTGGTTCAAGCTATTCACAAGAATGGAATTATGGAAATTTTGGGGAAATTGTAGGAGGTATTTCAAGTGGTGATCCCGATGATGATGGGACTAATGAACTCGTCATCGGAACTGGTGGAGATAGTCGCGATTCGGGCAGTGGAAATGGTGGAGAAGTACGTGTATATCAGCGAAGTGGAGATAGTTATGCATTAGATGGATCAATTATGCACCCTAATCGATTCGATGTTTACGGAATTGCGGTTGGTGATGTTAATGATGATGGGCAGGAAGAAATCATAGTTGGAACTGGTAAATTAGGAGATGATAAACCTAAAATACTTATTTATGATGGAACTACTCACGCTGAAGAATTTTCTAAAATTTTAGATACTGATTCAGTATGGGGTGTTGCTACTGACGATTTTGATAGTGACGGAGAACCTGAATTAATCTTTGCAAACTCAGGCGGCCAATTATTCATTTATGACGGTATTGACCCTACAGCTTTTGAAGCTAAAACAGGTTCGCTTTCCAGTAAAGCAGGACACTATGGTGGAATTGCAATTGGGAATGTTGATAATGAAGGGGCAATGGAAATGGTCGTTGGAAGTAATGCTTACTTGTGGTTATTTAGCACAGTAGGAGATACTGAAACACCTGATTTAGCTATTGATGGAAGCGACATTAGTTATCTACCTGAAACTCCTGATGAAGATCAAAACATTATAATTAACCTAAGTGTTTCAAACCTTGGAAATGCGGATATTAGTAAATGGCGTGTAGTGGTTTATGATGGCGATCCGGATGCTGGTGGGAAATATATTACTACATTTGAATGTGATGCAACTGAACCTGACCAACGCTCCGGATGTAAGACACTCTCAAAAGGTGAAACTGCCTCTTTTGAAGTTACTTGGTATGGTCAATCAACATCTCCGGGATATCATGAAATTTATGGTTCAGCTGAAGATGGAAACTCACCAAGGCAAGAAGCACGTTTTGGAAATAATAAAGATTATACCACTATAGAAATTGAAGAAATTCCTAACGATAAACCAACTACTGTATTGTCAAAAAATAAAGAAAGCCTTTGGGTTGATGAATATGTCCGTATTGATGCTGGAGCTTCGTATGATAATGAAACCACTAATGGAGAAGCTGATAATCTATCAGATGAAGATGATAATGGGAATTTTGCAGATTTACAATATCGCTTTTATTTCGATGATGGATGGACTTCTTGGTTAAGCAAATTTACTCAAGATATTAGTTACTCCACGGCTGGAGAAAAAGAAATCATTGTTATGTCAAGAGATGAAAGGCGGAAAGAATCTGATGAAATAACTATCAATGTTATTGTAAAAACTAATTCGCAGCCTATTGCTATGTTGAGGGCTGGAAATTCAGCCACAGGAAATGAGTTCATTTTGGATGTTGGGGCTGATGATTGGGAGGATAAGAATTGGTACGAAGATGACAGCAGTCTGTCACATATAGATATCGTGGAAGGCGATTCCGTCACTTTTGATGTGTGCGAGTCCTATGACCCCGACATTATTATTACTGGTATCTCTACTGTTTGGTCTGAATCACAAGAAAAGTGGGTGCCATCATACAAATATGGTGCCTGCAAACTTCTTGAATATCGTTTCGACTTCGGTGATGGAGTCTATTCTGATTGGGTTGCAGAAGGGGAAATAGTACGGCTTTACCGAGACGCTTTCTTCGAAGGATCTGATGGTGGGGAATTACAGTACGATAGAGGAGAAGAAGTTCTACGAGATGATTTTGGAGCTATTCGTATCTTCAAACTGGTGCATGAAACCCGTAATTGGTACGAAGGTGAAGATGATAACAATCCTGATACTAATGATTATCAGTCGTACTCCAGAGATGGATTACAATTACTGGAGGTCAAGGACAGTGTGGTGACCACTAACGGTTACAACTACTCACTACCCGAGACTTCTAATGAAGTGACTTACACGGCGAAGATGATGGCTCGTGAAATGGAGAACGACATAAATGACATTACTCTGGTCAGTTCTTGGTCTAATCCAGTCATAATCAGTGTCTCCAGAGCTGAGAATATTATGCCTGTAGCAGTGGCTAAAGCTGGAATTGTGGCAACAAACGGCATTTTTACAGATCTATTGAGTAGTGCCAAGACTGGTGATGAAATCACTTATGACGGCAGTCAATCAATGGACCCTGATGGAGTAATAGTAAAATATGAATGGTTGATTAAAGATAGTAGTGGAATCGAAATCAACCTTCTTGGAGATAAGTATAAATCAAATTTTAAGAGAACTTACAATGAACCGGGACTATACGTTGCAATTCTAACAGTGACTGATGACAGAGGTGGAACTCATGAATGGCAAGTAGATGTACAGGTTACTAAAGGTGATGAATACGGCGATACATTAGATGTAATAGAAGGAGAATACTCTCAAATAACATTGATAGGTGCTGCTACAGTTGCAATTATAGGATTAGTTGGTGGAGTAATGGGTCTTAACCGAATGAGAGGTGGTGGAGATGGTGACGTCGAGGATATGTTTGAAGATATAACTCCTGGCCCTTTAGAATTAAATTGCCCTACCTGTAATGGCTTGATTTCAGTTACAACTACACAAAGGCCAATTCAGATTGGTTGTCCAATGTGCCAATCACAATTTGTAATTCGTGAATGAGCCTTTCGTTAGGTAAACTGAAACTTGATGGTAATTCCCATGTAATGGGGATTCTGAATGTTACTCCAGATAGTTTTTACGATGGCGGTTGGCATTTTGATTCCGTGAGTACTCAAAAAAGAATAAAAGAAATGATTGCTGAAGGTGCTGAGATAATCGATATCGGGGGAGAATCGACTAG
>JAPYSW010000031.1:10984-12395 GCA_029936395.1 Candidatus Poseidoniia archaeon | reverse complement strand
CATTAAAAGCTTCATCTGGATTCGAAGTTACTATGACTTCATCTAAAAGAGGAAAAGAACAATCCTGAAGTTCCATTGCGACTCCTTTAAGAGCTTCTAGAGCAGGTGGAATTTCTAATAATTGTAATGATATTTTTGATTCCGAACCAAACATCTCTCCTGCTGCAATTCTTGGAAGTAAACTATAGCCTATCTGTCCTGCTGCACCAGTTACTGCAATACGTATTGTACTCATTAATCTTACTACAAAGAATGGGATGATAAAATTAACACTCAGAAATAACCTAATTACCCATAACCCTTTTAGAGTGTCTGACTATATGGGTAACATGAGTGAACAAGTTACAGATGTAAAAAAATATGATATTAATCGAAGAATATATCTTCCTAAATGGGTAGAAGAAGACTTGGAATTAATGCCAGGTCAATCTTATGTTACATTTGTTCAAGATGGAAGTAATATACTCATAAAGAAAGTAAGTATTAGTATTGCCTAAACTGTTTCTTTAAGCCACTGAAGATCACTCTGGTATAGCATTCTAATATCTTTAATTCCCAAACGTAACATTGCTAATCTTTCTAAGCCTAAACCCCATGCTAAAACAGGACTATCAATTCCAAAAGGTGCTGTAACTTCAGGTCTGAAAATACCTGCACCGCCAAGTTCTAACCACCTGTCTCCAAATTTAACTTCAACCTCCAATGAAGGTTCAGTATAAGGAAAATAAGCAGGCCTAACTCTAACATCATCAAAACCCATACGATGATAAAATTCTTTGAGAACACCAATCAGCATCCCAAAATTTGCATTTGGTTCAACAATTATCCCTTCAACTTGTGTAAATTCAGGCAAATGAGTGGCATCAAGAGCTTCTCGTCTAAAAACCCGACCAACACTGAAGACTCGAACAGGAGGTTTTGGATTATCTGATAAATAACGTATAGTGCCTACAGTAGTATGAGTTCTCAGAAGTGCTTGTTGAGCTGTTTCTTTACTCCACTTACTGCCCCAACCTACTGATTCTGTATCTCCACCAGTTTCATGTATTGATTTGACTTTATCCAGTAACTCTTCATCATTTATGATAAAAGATGCAGGTTCAGAAAGATAAAAGGTATCTTGTAATTCTCTTGCGGGATGATCTTGAGGAATAAATAAAACATCCATATTCCAAAAAGCTGATTCAACATAATCGCCATCAATCTCAGTAAATCCCATTTGAAGAAAGATAGATCGAATCTCTTCTGTAAATCTAGTTAAAGGATGAAGTGTCGAAATATATGAAGGCTCCACATTTGTCTCATGACTGTACTTCTGGAATTCTGAGTCTTTCCAACTCCCAGATTGGATCATTTCCGGAGTAAGTTCACCGATTAAATCATCAGATATGCTATCTATATCAAAATTAGA
>JAPYSW010000031.1:8946-10884 GCA_029936395.1 Candidatus Poseidoniia archaeon | reverse complement strand
GAAGCTTCAAAAGGAGAAAGTGTGCCACTTCTCAAGCATTTGAGCAATTTTATTTCATTCGGAGATAGGTCCACGTTAGTCATTGTATTAGGTAGTTTATTAATTTGTTCGAAAGCCAAAATCCTTTAATTCCTTTATGACAATATCGAATACAACCTCAGGTTCCTTATCATTAGTATCAATAATAATATCATAACCATCTAGATTTCCATAATCAAAACCATAAAGTTTTGAGTACCGGTTTCGATCATCTTTATCTCTATTTTGATTTTCTATAAACTTATCTATTGTATTATGTTTATCTTTTATATCTAAATTGAGAATTTCATCTCTTAAAGATTCTAAGTTCTTATAATTTCTTTTAGGAATAGATTTTCTACCAATTTGATAAAACTCTTCACCTATTTCTCTTCTAAGAAATCTAAGTGCCTGTTCTAAAATAGAACACTGAAAATATAATCTAACTATATTTTTCTTACCTAAACTAGCCATAAAACTTCCCATGTATGCAGGTTGTCTTCCTTCAACAACTCCCAAACTTGAATTAGTACAAGAACCACTTATCATCTGACATGTCTTGTAATCTATTTCAACATCAATACCTCTTTCAACCAATAACAAACGTGCCTGCTCCGCAACGGTAATGCCTCTTTCTTTAGCAGCTTGTCTAAACAAGCTACCAACCGAATAAAACTCCCCTCCAAAATGCTCGGCCAAATTTTTAGCTTGAGTCGACTTGCCTGTCAATTGTGCACCAGCTATCAAAATCATTGGCTTCTCTATGATAGACTCTCGCAACAAATTTATTGATTCATTACCAATATAAGTCTTGAACGCAGATTCGATGCCTGAAATATAATTCACAATACTTAGGTCAATGCAGTAGTATTTACCTTTTTTGGGCTTAACAAGTAAATGAAGGTTCTAAGTGACCAGTCAAAGGATCTCCAAAATCCATCACTCTGCCATCCCAATCTTCTTCAGCCACAAGTGCAATCAAACTGTTAGGAGCTTCATCTATTATTTTCCAACCTAATTCAGTAGCTAACTTATTAGAAAAATCTAAAACTTCATCATAAGACATCATATTCTCTTTACTCAAACGCTTTCGAGCAGGACCCAAATGCATGTAGGATTTAACTTCAACCATTACTCTCTCACCTGCTAATTTAATTAGTTCAGCATAACCTGCAACATCAAAGTCATTCCAACCCTTGACTACAGTCATTCTAAGAACTTTTCGAGTATTTAATCCATCCATTAATTTTAGAGTTCCGAGTATCTTATCCCAGAAATTTGGAATTAAGGGGATATCTATTTTTTTCCATGTAGCTTCATCTGGCGCATCTAAGGACATATACAATTGAGTTGGTAATGAATCTTCATCTCTAAGCCTTTCAACCATTTCAGGATGCAATCCGTTTGTTACTAGAAATGAAGAAATCTTACGTTCTCTAAGTTCTCTAAGCATTCCTGGAAGACCTTGATACAAAGTAGGTTCCCCCGTAAGTGAAATTGCAAAATGTCTAACTGTTTTTGACTCTAGAAACTTCTGCTTATCTACCTTTGGATTTCCACCAAAACCAGATAATTTTCTTAAATGACCTTCAATAGATCCTTCGACTATGTCTACAGGATCATCTTTGGCATATTCCATTAAATCCTGCTTACCTGAAAACATTTCATTTGCTCTCCAACAATAAACACACTTCTGATCACAAGCCACTGCAGCAGGAGTCATTTGAGTACACTGATGTGAACGAATTCCGTAAAATTTCTGCTTATAGCAACCACTACTCTCTGCATTCATGCCTTTCTTAGTCCAACCACAAATTTCAACTGCTGAATGATTACCAACTATCTCATATGATGCTTTTTCAAGTGCTTTCTTGTATTCATCAGTAAAAAGAAGATTGCCTTCATCATTATCCGTATCAG
>JAPYSW010000031.1:0-8846 GCA_029936395.1 Candidatus Poseidoniia archaeon | reverse complement strand
TCTGAAACCATAAATGAATTAGCTGCTGATGAGAAAGTTATCATTAACATTAGGATAATAACAAAAAAACCTACAAAACCAGAAACAAGACGGCCAGTTATACTATAATTTCCCAGTTTATAGACTTCACTATTGTTATAATTCTCGAATTTGGACATGCCAGTATCAATAGTTTCTCCTAATCCCATTATTTGATGTAGTTGACTTGGGCTTATTTAGTTTTTCTAACTAAGAACAACCTGTTGTTGAACCGCAACTTACGCATTTCAAGCAACTCCCATTAGATACTAAAGTAAATTGACCGCACTCTGGACAAGGATCGCCCTCAAATCCAAATTTACTGGCTTCTTCGGCTGAATTATTCTCAGAAGACTGAATATATGAGGGCGGTGATACTTCAGTGAAATCAGTTTGTAAAGAAGAAGTATCTGCAGTATTAGGTTGTAACTCATCTAAAGTAAGTTGTATTTCATGACCATCAGTTGAATCTCCAGCAGGACTTAATCCAGCATTCAAGTTGAATTCAGTCGCAGTTTCACCTTCGCTTCTCAAAATATCAGGTTTAAGATCTTCCGGTTTAACATGAGCTAAATCATTCCTATCAAGATAATTAACTGCTAAATCTCTAAATATATAATCCAGAATACTTGTGGCCATTTTAATTCGGTCATTACCAATTACTGGACCGTTAGGTTCGTATCTAGTAAAAACAAATGCATCAACAAATTCTTTCAGAGGAACGCCGTGTTGTAAACCTAAGCTTACTGCAATTGCAAAAGCATTCGTTAATGCCTTGAAAGCTGCACCTTCTTTATGCATATCAATAAAGATTTCACCAAGACTACCATCAACATATTCGCCAGTGTGAAGATATACATTATGACCGCCTATACTGGCTTTCTGGATATATCCACCTCTTTTATTTGGAAGACGTCTTCTTTGAGCTATATATCTAGTTACTATTTTACGGGCTAAAGGCTTAGCATCAGGTATTGGTAATGCATCAGCCATTATTTCAACGGCTTTTTGAGTACTAATCAATCCTTCGGCAAGTAAATCTTCTTCTTCATCTATATCCACTTTCAAAACCGTACCTGACATTAGTGGCTGACTTAATTTCGAACTATCTCTGTATAAAGCATTGGCCTTAATCATACCACGCCATGAATCCATGTATGCTTGTTTGATATCATCTATAGTTGATTCATGTGGCATATTAATTGTCTTTGAAATCGCACCCGAAATGAAAGGTTGAGCTGCAGACATTATGTTAATATGTGCACTCCAAGCAATAAACCGAGTACCATATTGACCACATTTATTTGCACAATCAAAAACAGGTAAATCTTTGTCCTTAATGTGTGGAGCTCCTTCAATTGTAAGGCGTCCAAAAATGAAATCATTAGCGGCAGTAATCTGTCTATTAGTAAATCCTAAATGACGTAATAAATCAAAAGAAAAATCATCTAAATTAGATTCTTGAACTCTTAACTTATCTTCACAAAAATCAGAACCAATGCTCATCACCGTAATCAAATGATTAATAGAGGTAAATTTACTAATCTGAGACTCAAGTGAATTAATTATGTCTGGAGTCAAACCCTTCTTTTTCAATGAATCTATATTTATCTCTGGAGAACCTTCAAAAGTTCCAGATCCTATAATATAATCAACAATCTGTTCTGATTGTAAATTATCGTATCCAAGACGATCTAATGCAGCTGGTACAGACTGATTAATTATTCGCAGCATACCTCCACCAGCTAATGTCTTAAACTTAACAAGTGCAAAATCTGGTTCAATTCCGGTAGTATCACAGTCCATAACAATCCCAATTGTACCTGTTGGTGCTATGACTGTTGATTGGGCATTACGAAAACCATATCTTTCTCCTAAATCAATTACCTGATCCCAACATTCTTGTGCAGATTTTAGTAAATACTCTGGGCAATAATTTGGATCTATTCCTCTCGGCTTAATTGTTAAACCTTCATACTCTTCATCTAATGCACTGTAAGCCGCTCTTCGATGATTTCTCATTACTCTAAGCATATTATCTTTATTGTACTCATATCTTGGAAATGGACCTTTAACTGCAGCCATTTCAGCACTAGTTGCGTATGAAACTCCACCAAGCATTGATGTTAATGCTCCACATATTGCTGAAGCTCGGTTATCATCATAGGGTATACCCATACGCATCAATAATGAACCAATATTAGCATAACCTAAGCCCAATGTTCGGTAATCATAACTGCGTTGAGCAATAGCCATAGATGGGAATTGGGCCATCAATACTGAAATTTCAAGAGCTACAGTCCATAATCTAATAGAATGATTGTAATCTTCTGTTTGAAATTGCATTGTTTCTTTGTTATAATACTTAACTAAATTCAAACTAGCTAAATTACATGCAGTATCATCTAAAAACATATACTCTGAACAGGGATTACTACCATTAATCAATCCATCTGGAGAACAAGTATGCCATTCATTAATCGTTGTATCATATTGCAAACCAGGATCGGCACATGACCAAGCCGCTCTTGAAATATTATCCCAAAGATCATTCGCTGGAATAGTTTTACAGGCTTTGGGTTTACGCCCTTGCTCTTTTGCATTATCTAACTCAGTTCTCCAATATAAATCCCAACTTTTTTCATTTATCACAGCATCCATGAAATCATTGCTTACACGAACCGAATTATTACTATTTTGACCTGAAACTGTAGAATAAGCTTCACCTTCCCAAGAGGTATCATAAGTATCCATTTCAATTTGAGTATAACCTTGTTGACCTAATTCTAATACTCTAGCAATTAAATTGTCTGGAATATATGCTTTAAGAGCTGAATTTATAGATAAAGCCAGTGGCTTATTCTTATATTGATCAAAACGAGTGTCGTCCTCGGAATGAGCTTGAATTGATGCTAAAATTTCATTAGCGTGATTTTGAAGATGTTGAGAACCTGATACAAGAGCTGCAACCTTCTCTTCTTCCGTTAATTTCCAATTGATAAAAGCTTCAATATCTGGATGATCCATATCTAAACAAACCATTTTAGCTGCGCGGCGTGTTGTTCCACCTGACTTGATTGCTCCAGCTGCACGATCCCCTATTCTTAGGAAAGACATCAAACCTGAAGACATTCCACCACCAGAAAGTGGTTCACCCTCACCTCTTATTCTGGAAAAATTGCTTCCAGTTCCTGAACCAAATTTGAATAATCTCGCCTCACGAGTCCATAAATCCATAATACCACCTTCACTAACTAAATCATCTGATACTGATTGAATAAAACAAGCGTGAGGTTGTGGATGTTCATATGCATTAGTCGAGCTTTCCAACTTCTTTGTATCTGGATTAACAAAATAATGTCCCTGAGGGGGGCCTTCAATACCATAAGCCCAATTCAATCCCGTGTTGAACCATTGCGGTGAATTAGGTGAAACCATCTGAAAAGCAAGCATAAAACACATTTCATCATAATAGGCTCTAGCATCTTCTTCACTTGCAAAATAACCATGTTTCCATCCCCAATAAGTCCAAGTACCGGCCAAACGTCTAAATGTTTGTTTACCATCTACTTCTTCACCGTATTTTTCATCTTCAGGTAACTCGTCCAAAGCCTTATGGTCTGGAACACTCTTTTGGAGCCAAATAGGCACACCCTTCTCTCGGACCTTCTTTAACTTTTTAGGAATTCCTGCTTTTCGAAGATATTTTTGTGAAAGAACATTAGCTGCTACTTGACTATAATTATCTGGAAGGTTAACATTTTTCATTGAAAAAGCAACAGTTCCATCAAAATTACGGATTTCTACATCTCTCTTAGTCCAATTTAATTTTTGAAAAGGATCTTTACCACTCTCGGTAAATTTACGCTCTATTTTCAAGCCATTTAATTTAGCTGGCAATCAAGCCACCCCCAAAGGTGGCTGAGGCGATTCATACATTACCATAATTTGCGCTAATATCATCGGTCTTCCGCTATTGAGGCGCCTTATAATAAGCATTACATATGTTTCGAAAAAAATAGTTTTAACCATTTTCGGGGGTACTACCACCCTAAAAATGGTAAAAGAAGGGCATAAGTTAACAAAAAAGGCATGTTGGTTCCACATTATTAATCAATAAAATAAGATAACTACCGGTTTCGGCAAAACACGTAATAAGTAAATTATAAATTATTTACTTCCTATCGTTTCCCGCCAATCCAAACCAACTGTCCTTCGGCCTATCTTACAAACTGGCGGAAACACCCGCTTATGGATTGATGATTTGATTAAATTGTCAATTTTTATAATTAAATCTAACCCTATACCGCTCTTTAAACTTAAATCTTTTTTAGGAATTTGACGCTCCAAACCTAATAATATTTGATCAAGCGTAAGATAATCTATTCCTAATTCCGATTCATCCGTTTGCCCTTCCCATAATTCTGCAGTTGGAGGTCTGTTTATTATTTTCAAAGGAACTCCCAAATCTTTAGAAATCTCATAAACTTGACTTTTATACAAATCACCTATTGGAAGGAAATCTGAAGCACCATCACCCCACTTAGTATAATATCCAATCAAAAGTTCAGATTTATTTGAAGTTCCAATTACAAGATAATTAGACGAAAAAGCTTCACCATACAAAAGAGACATTCGAATCCTTGAGTGCAAATTACCCTCTGCTGCTTTTGTAGAATACGCATTACTTACTTCCTTGAATGAACTTACTATCTCTGAAATATTGTATTCAATAGTCTTTACACCTAATTTTTTAGCATGATCTAAAGCAAGAGTAATTGATTCTGATTTATTAAAAGGCATAATTAAGCCAAAAACATTCTCAGAACCCAGTGCTGAAACTGCCAAAGATAAAGTTACAGCAGAATCAATGCCTCCAGATAAACCTAAAACAACACCTTTGGCTCCTGCGTCATTGACCCTCGTCTGGATGAATTGCTCAATGATTTTTTGAGTATCAGCTATTAGCTTCACATTTGTTTCAAAACAAAGGCCTTATTGAAATTAAGTAATAACATCTATTATTAAGAGGGGCAAATGGGCTTTATGCATTTAGCAATAGGTCAAGCACCAATTATTCTAGGCGATGTCTCTAAAAATCTGGAAATAATGGAAAAAATGATTATAGAGGCTCAAGATAAATCAGATTCAAATATAGATTTAATTGTTTTTCCTGAACTTTTCATCACTGGATATAATTTAAGAGATAATTATAGTGTAATAGCTGAAAAGATACCCAGTTCCGCAATGGCGCAGAGCGGAATTCTTGAATTAGCTAAAAAATTTAAAACATATATTCTTACTGGAATTGTTGAAAGAGCGGGAAAATCCCTTTTCAACTCTGCAATCATGGTTGGACCTGAAGGATATATTGGACATTATCAAAAACGGTTTTTACCTAATTTTGGCCCCTTTGAGGAAAAAATGTATTTCGGTGAAGGAAAAAAAAGTACTGTATTTGATACTCCTTTCGGAAAGATTGGCGTCCAAATTTGTTATGATCTTTTTTTCCCCGAAACTTCAATGGATTTAGCACACGATAGTGCTGATTTAATAGTAAATTTAGCAGCTAGTCCAACAACATCTAGGCCATTATTTCACAGAATGTTACCTGCAAGAGCAATTGAAACAACCTGTTTTTACGCATATTCAAACAATATAGGTACACAAGGAAGTCTAACCTTTGCTGGAGAATCTTTAGTAGTTAATCCAAGAGGGAAAATTATTGCAGAAATGCCTAGTTTTGAAGAAGGCGTAATTGTTTGTGAACTGAAGTTTGAAGACTTAGAAAGGTTTCGAGAGGCTAGGCCGGTTTTACGCGATTCTAAAAAAAAAGAGTAGTCTTATTATCAAGTCCCAATCGGACCACACATGTATGATGTGGCTGTAATTGGACAAGGACCTGCTGGAGGTATTGCAGCATTACGCCTAGCTGAAGCTGGACATTCAGTTATTGCTTTCGATAGAAAGAAACGTGTAGGAGACCCCATACATTGTGGAGAAGGTTTAGGTAAAAAGGCTCTAGAGCACACCAACTACCCTGTAGGAGATTGGGCTATTAGAGAAGTAAAAGGTAACAGAATAAGAATGCCAAACGGGAAGTCCGTAGGATTAATGTCTCCTGGCTATTCAATACACCGTTGGGGATTGGATAGTACCATCTCTGATGATGCTGTCGCTGCAGGTGTTGAACGCCATGAAAATTTAAAAATATCTAAAGTTACAAAAGAAACCGATCACTGGAACCTCTTTGCCAAAGATGAACAAGTAGCAAAATCCAAACAACTCGTTATCGCAGAAGGACGCGTTCCTAATATTGTAACACAAGTTGGCCTCAAAGGAAATGATAAACTTCGATTACTGCCTGGTCTTCAATATAAATTCAAAACCGATGACGTAGATTTCCCAGATACTGATTACTTTGATTTTTACATAGATCCTATGTTTGCAGATGGATATGTTTGGGTTTTTCCTCGTGATGGTATCTTTAATGTTGGAATAGTCTCCACAAACGGTGCAAAAAAAGGATTAGACTATTTCTGTCGTGAACATATGAGTGTTGATCCAGATAAAAGAATAGAAAACGAACTTGGTGACAAGCAAAACGGAGGACTAATACCAAGAGATGGACCTATCCCTCAATTTGCAACAAAAGACGCCTATGTTATTGGAGATTCGGCTGGACTAACAAATCCAATCACTAAAGGAGGTGTTCATGTCGGAATGTTATCTGGAGAATATGCTGCAATTGCTATTCAAAATGAACTGGGAACTGGAACGCTTACACCTCCTTCACATGCCATTAATTGCCATGAACTGAGGGGGAGATATTGGGATTCTTGTGAAAAATCATTACATCCTGATTTAGAATCACACATATGGTATGATCGAATTCTTAAAAGACAGCCATGGACTCAGCAAAAGTTTGTAGACCAATCTAAGCTAATTTATTCCTTAGATAAGAGAACTCTAAATTTAATAGGCGAAATTTATGATGGACGTAATTATTCAAATTTGCCATGGCACAAAATGTTAGGTATTTTGATTAAAAATCCCGATTTATTGCCTATGGCTGGTAAACTTCTGAAAATTAAAGCAAGTCTCAAGGTTACCGAAACATATGGTTGGTAATTTACCATATAATTACGTTAACAAAATTTTGGGATAAATATTATGATGCTGACTCCAAATACCGTTATATCATGAAATTTGATGCACGGGTTGTAGCGATTTGCTTCATGCTCACTCTAACAAGTATTGCTGGTTGTCTAGAAGATGAACCAAAAAAACCGATAGTTATTGAAGAACCTTCACTTCCTAATGGAACTTTTGTTACTGATTCTAATGGAATCTTAATTGATGGAGAGCCTCTCGCCATGGATTTTGTTTTCAGTAATGTAGGAGAACAAGGTGCTGAACCAAGCATTGGAGTCACGTCAAGTGGTTGTATATTTTTCATAGCATTCGAAAAACCAATGCGCTCGTGCGATCATGGTGTAACATGGACTGATACTAGTGATGGAACTCAAGCATTCTTTACCAACGACCCCTATGGGTGGGTTGATCCAATTACAGATCGTGTATTCAATATTCATATGATGGGACTTTGGACTACTTGGATTGGTTGGTCTGATGATGATGGAGAAACTTGGGCTGCAAACCCTCATGATTCGGGTTCAGTACCCATAAATGACCATATCAAACTTGGTTCAGGACCTTGGACTGATGATGGTTATGGAATAGGAGGGGGAGTCTCCTCAAATATTTATGAAACTGCAGTATATTTTTGTTTTAACAAATTACTCTACATCTCTTGTTATACCAGTTATGATGGTGGTGCTACATTTGAGGCTGGAGGTGATATCATCGGCCTAGCCACTACCAATGGAGGATTACACGGAGCCATCACCACTGCACCAGATGGGACTGTCTATCTACCTCCTCGAGTAGAAACACCTGCAATCATTTTTTCCAAAGATAATGGCCTTACATGGGAAGAAAGAACTATGGGAGAAGATGTAGGTACACCAAATCCTCGTAAAAATGGAGAAGTTGCTACTGATACGGATTCTAATGCTTACAATGTATGGGTTGGTGGAGATCAAGGTGTCTATATGTCCCGAAGTCTGGACTCAGGCAATACTTGGGAACAAACAAGTATAAGAATTAGTCCTGTCGAAGTAATTTCAGCAACTTTTCCACATACCTCTGCTGGAGATCCTGGCCGAATTGCAATTACATATCTCGGAAGTGAAAACGCTACTGAATTAAACCAAACTGATATCGATGGAAATCCATGGGATGGAAACGCACACTATGCCACCTCAAATATCACTCACTATCTTTATGTTACTTACAGCCTTAATGCACTAGATGAAAACCCTATATTTCATACACAACGGGTTTCTTCCGATCCTGTACAAGTTGGTAGTATATGCTTGAACAGTGGAGATTGCCGCTCTGATGATGGTGGTTCTAATCGTAATCTTCTAGATTTTAATGATTTACACATTGATTTAGAAGGTAGAGTTTACATCGGTTTTGCTGATGGTTGCACGGGAACCTGTGCATCTGGAAATGACACCACACCAGCCAATTCAAGAGACCGTTTAGGATCTGTTTACTATCTAGGAAATGGTCCAAGTCTGTATGAATCTGTAGGGAATTTGACTGAGTTTTATCCAATTATTGAAAATTTGCAAGAACCAACTAAAAAATCTCTGATACCAATGTTATTTGTTGGAATGTGTGTTCTACCAAGTTCATTAAAACGATTTAGACTATAATCTTCTTCGATAATTGAATCCCACAATTGCTAGAACTGAAAC
>JAPYSW010000030.1 GCA_029936395.1 Candidatus Poseidoniia archaeon | reverse complement strand
AAAAAACAACAACGATACTGCCAATCATATATGTCACGAAAATCCAAGCCATGTACGCCTCGGTTATTTCGCCACCAATTGATTCACCAGTTTGAGTATCTATCTTTTCATCAGTAAAAGCCCAGTGACTTTCGCTTGTTTGATCTGCTTCATATGCCGGATATGATGCTGCACCTATAGTAGCAAAGACCATTAAAGCTGATAAAAACGTATAAAGCAAAAGTTCAGGATCAGCCTTAACTACTGAAAAACTAAGCTTGCTAAGCGTCCAACCACGGCGTATTGTATCGAAAAAACCCATAATGTTTCAAGGAATGCCCCATATAAAAATTTTCCAAAAAAATGATTTCCACAGATAAGCGTATAAGTGCATACTTTTCCAATACATCATGGATAACCGTTTTACTGCACCAGGAAAAATAATTCTTTTTGGAGAACATGCAGTAGTTTATGGAAAGCCGGCAATAGCAATTCCAGTCTCTGGAATGAGAGCCAGTGCGTGGAGTGAACCTAACGAAAAGGGATTAACCATAAATGCATTGGACCTCAATGAAAAATTTGACTTGAAAAATACTAGTAACCAATTCAGTATATTGGCCAAAACCATATTATCTCAAAATAAACAAAAAGAACCTAATCTAACTATTAATCTATCTTCAAAGCTACCCCAAGGTTCAGGAATGGGAAGTAGTGCAGCAACTGCTACTGCAGTTTGTAGAGCTCTCTCTAATCACTTAGGAGTAGATCTAGATGCAAATCAAGTTTCAGAACTCGTTTTTAATGCAGAGAAAATAGTCCATGGAACACCTAGTGGAATTGACAATACAGTCGTGGCCTATGAAATGCCAGTCTATTTTGTTAAGGGAAAAAAACCAAAAACATTTGTACCCGGAAGAAGATTTTACCTAGTTATCGGAGACACAGGCATAGAAGCTTCAACAAAAGAAACTGTAAGAAATGTCAGAAAAGCTTGGGAAAAAGAACCTAGATTAATGGAAGGATATTTTAGTGAAATTGAAAAGGTAACTGAAAGAGGAAAATTAGCAATTGAACAAGGTAAAACTGAATTAGTTGGAGAAATCATGAATAAGAATCATGAATTACTAAACTCAATTGGAGTAGGTCACAAGAAATTAGAACAACTTGTAGATATCGTAAACAAGGCTGGAGCATTAGGGGCTAAGTTAACCGGTGGTGGAGGGGGCGGCAATATGGTTGCCTTGGCTAAGAATGAAGAGGACCAACACTACATACTCGATAAAATAACGGAAGCCGGATATAGGGCCTATCTGACTTCATTTGGAGAGCAAAGATGAACCTCAAAGAATTTGTAGACTTATTAGAGCAAAAAGGTAAACTACGAAGAGTCACAAAAGAAGTTGATCCAGTCTATGAAGTGGCAGCACTTATGGATGAAGCTGGTGATACACCACTATATTTAGAAAATGTAAAAGGTAGTATCCTTCCTTGTATCACTAATATTTGTTCGAGTAGAGAGTTAGTGGCACTGGCACTAGAATGTACACCTGATGATATTATATCAAAAATATCTAACGCAATTAATAACCTTAAAGAGCCTTCAACAAAAGAAGTTAAACAGTACAAAGAAATTGAAGCCTCATTAGATAATTTACCAATTCTAACTCATCAAATAACTGATGGAGGACCATATATTGCTTCAGCAATGGCTGTTGCTCATGATCCTGAATTTGGTAGAAATATTTCATTTCATAGAGCAATGAAAATTGATAGTAATCATATGGTTATGAGAATTCTTGACAGACATCTAAAAGAATACATGGATAGAGGTCTCAAAGAATTTGCTTATTGTAATGGAGTTTCAGTCCCCGTTCTATTGGGATCTGCAACATCATTCGAAATTGAAAATGATGAAATGGCTGTAGCTAATGCTTTAGCTGATTCACCAATAATTGAAGTTGGAGGTCATATGGTTCCTGAATCTGAAGTAGTTATGATTTGTGAATTCACTGGTGAATTACATGATGAAGGATCATTCCTAGATTTAACCGAAACTCCCGATATTATTCGTAAAGGACCGGTTATTGAAATTAAAAAAATATTTATAAGAGATGACTCTATATTTCATATATTATTACCAAGCGGTCCAGAACATAAAGTTCTAATGGGGATGCCGCGAGAACCAACTATCTATAACGCAGTTAGCAAAGTCGTAGATTGTCATGATGTTTTTATGACGCATGGCGGAGGTTCTTGGTTACACGGAATAGTGGCAATAAATAAGAAAAATGCGGATGATGGAATGAAAGCAATTGAAGCTGCTTTTGCCGGACACGCATCTATGAAACATGTTTGGATTGTTGATTCAGATATTGACATTACTAATCCACAATCTGTAGAGTGGGCTATGGCTACACGTTTTCAAGGAAACAAAGGTTTAGTAGTAAAAACAGGAGTCAAAGGATCATCATTGGATCCGAGTTCGAACCCGGAAACTAGAGAAACTGTAAAAGTTGGGTTTGATTGTACAATTCCTCTAAACAGAAAAAAATCTGATTTTATTAAACCTGAACCTGGAATGAAAGTTAAATTGGAAGACTATTTAGATTAATGAAATTAACACCTGAACAAGAAAGAATTCTTGAAGGAAAGGAAGGAACTACAAAGCAAAAAGCTATTAGGCTTTTAATTGATTTAGGAGAAGCTGCAAGAGCTGAAAGATTAGTGCCGGTTGTCTCAGCACATGTTTCAGGAGTATCACCATTGACAGGGGGAGATGGATTAATTCAATTTTTAAAAGATTTGACGGCTGAAGGGAAGTCAGAAACGGCCGTTGAAACAACTTTGAATGCAGCAGGTTGTGATAGAACAAAATTTGAGGAAATGGGTATAACTGTAAAGGATTATGTAGAAAAACAACAAACTATCTTAGATGCATATGAAAGCTTAGGAATCAATTTGACTTTATCTTGTACTCCTTATGACAATCTGAATATTGAAGGAAATGCATCATGGGCTGAATCTAATGCTGTTTGTTTTGCCAACTCATATACTAAATTAAAGACAAACCGAGAATCTGGTTTATCTGCAATTGCAACTGCAATTTGTGGTTTTACGCCTGAATATGGGCTCCTCTTTGATGAAAATCGTATTCCCAATCTAAAAGTAACAGTTAATTGCGAATTAAGTGAACCTGTAGATTATTCTATTTTAGGAGATTGGATAGGTAAACAAATACAACCGAAGTGGAAAATTGAATATGGACCTATTCCTCTGATATTTGGAATTAAATCATTAAATTCTGAATGTCGAAAAGCTTTGACTGCTGCCGCTGCAAACTATGGATGTCCAATGCTATTTGTTGATGGTTTTACAGAAAAACCCAATAGTATGGATCTAAATGCTGAGCTGGTATTCACAACTTCAGATTTAGAAAAACGATATTCCGAATTAGCACCTAAAGAAACTGTAGATTTAATTACAATTGGATGTCCTCAAGCTTCATATGAAGAAGTACACCGAACTGCTGAATTAGTTAATGGAAAACAAATGCCTAAAGGTCGTTTATGGTTATTTACTTCATCCGATAATTTTGATAAGGCAAACGAAAAAGGATTCATTAAAATGGTAGAAGACGCAGGAGGTCTTGTTTTACGGGAAACATGTCCTGAAGTTGTCCACTATAATCATTCTAAAGTCAAACATATTTTAACAAATTCTATGAAAGCTGAACATTACTTGAAGTCGGGACTTAACTCAATTAATACCTCAGTTATGAAATTAGCCGATTGTATTGAACACGCAATCAATCCAAAATTAATTAGTCAAAAACTAAAAAAATCAAAAGATAAAAAAATAGTTAAACACTTAATCTCTGAAAAATCAGTACAAAAAGGTGATTTGATAATTAATGGGAAAGGATTGAAATCTCAAAGTGAATGGGTTGTCGAAGGTGAAGCACTGGTTACAGATGTACCCATAACCTTTCTAGGATTTGTCAATAGAAACACGGGAGTAATCGAGGAAGAAGGGCATCCCATAAACGGCAAAACTATGGCTAATAAAATTTTAATTTTTCCAAAAGGAAGTGGATCTACTGTTGCACCATATGTACTTCTTGGACTTTTTTACAACGGTAATGGTCCTATAGCTATAATTAATACTGATTTAGATCAACAAACTATTCCTGCATGTAGTCTTCTTGGAATACCATATGCACATTCATTTAATGACAATCCATGTCAAACAGTCAATAATGGAGATAAGATTAGACTTAAACTAAATAATGGAAACGTTAAGCTGGAAGCTTTGAACAGAGCATAAATGAATATTTACTTGATTACGGGATTAATTGCTATTTCTATACTTTTATATTTTACTATGATTAATTTTATATATTTTTTAGCACCTACTAAAAAAATGAAAGCTTTTCCAAAAAAATGTTCTGTTTCAACAAACTGTACACGAGTTGCAGATACTAACACACGTGGTTACGGATTAAAACCTATTCAATTAAGAGGCAACAAATTGGAGATACAAAGAAATATTAGAGATATTATAGAAAACAAAACCCACATGACTATTGCAAATGAAAAAGAAGGATTTATTCATAGTGTAGATATCACTCCTTTTTTTAGATTTTATGATGATATTATTATTCGAATATTTGAATCCGAGGGATTAACTAATGTTTGGCTTCAAAGTCAATCTAGATTAGGAATCCATGATTTATATGTTAATGAAAAACGCATACAGGATTTACACAAAAAAATAATGAACCTAGAATGATCATTTTTTTACTCGAGACATCAAACGTACTTTTCGATTTTCTCTCCACGACTCTAGTCTATTTCTAAAACCGGTTTTTGTTTTTTCAGTGAAATTTTTCAATCTAACTGTTAACTTTTTAGATTTCCAATATTCTTCACATTCTTCTGATAACTGCGATATTTGCTCCATAATCTGGTCTGTGAATTCACGTAAATTTTCATGATTAATCTCGGATTTATCAAAATACATAGGATCACCAAATTTATAGTAAAATTTCCGCCATGGCCTAGGAATCTTCTTGGTAATTGGCCAAACATCATCAGTTTGCCGAATCGCCACTGGAACAACTGCAGCGCCTGTTACAGCTGCAAGACGAGCAACACCTGTTTTGCCATCCCCTATTACTCCATCACGTGAACGCGTCCCTTCTGGAAATATTCCGATGGCTCCGCCCTGATTTAGAACTTCTACGGCATTTTCCATCCCCTCCAAAGCACCAGATTCTCGATCTACAGGAATTACACCAACTTGCTTGAATACTAAACGACGAATTGCTCCATCAAAATGTTCTTTTTTAGACATATAAGAAACCGGTCTCTTGGTTGCCGTCATTATGAAAGCAGGATCTATATGTGAAAGATGATTGGCAGCTATAATCAAGGGCCCATCTACTGGAATCTTGTCTCTATCAAGATATCTTGGCCTAAACATTATTCTAAGGAAAGTACCTAAAGTAAGTTTAGTTGTCCGATAAGATAGTGGAGCCTTACTTCCCATTTTTACCTAACGAGAAGCGATAATATATCTTTAGTTCAATAAATTAAATTAAAGACTGCTCTTCGAGAATTACTGTTTGAACATGAGGTACGCTATTGAGACCATCTTCGACTTCAGTAGCAAAACCTTCTCTGTCCATGCCAATTATGGCAATCATAACTGCATTAAGACCAAATGCAAAAGGTTTGACCTCATGTGCAGCCAATTTGCCATCCTTTGGAAGGACTTCAGCAATTTTTGCTAGTATAGCATCTGTATCAGAATTCGGAGATTCTGGCATTATTCGATATTTTAAGGCAACTTCACCCATGAATAGTAAGTTTTCAAGGGGTGTTTATTTAATTTGGGCAGGACTACAAAAAATATTAATAACACCGCTGACAGGTATTACCTGATATAATATGGCAATAGATGAAGATTATCACTCGACCTTCGAAAAAGTAGATACTTATGAAGGGGAAACTCAACCTATTCAAATATGGGCGAAGAATCAAGATTCCTATTCTGGAATCGGGACCGATAAATTAGGCATATGGGGGACTATTGTTGGCGTAGACTTTGATCTTTGTGTAGCTGATGGAGCTTGTATTGATGCGTGCCCAGTAGAAGTTTTCGAATGGATAGATACACCTAATTCTTCAGCTTCAGATAAGAAAGCCATAATGATACGTGAGGATGAATGTATTATTTGTAGGGCATGTGAATCTGTTTGTCCAGTCGAAGCAGTTCTTATTACTGACGACTAAATCACATTACCATGGAAGAACCTGAATTACGTGTTGGAGGGTGGGAAAAACAAGGCGGTAGAAGATTGTTCAAACGTTTACTTAGTCTAATTTTAGTAGTTAGTCTTGGAACATTAATTCTAGGCCCTAATGTCGTAGAATATCGCCCAGCATATGTTTCTTCGGATTCGCTCTATTTTCCAACCACCTGGAATGGCCCTTTTGATACTGAATATTCCAAAGAATTTAACGGCCATCTAAAAATATCAAGTATAAGTTATGAAGCTTCAGATAGTAAGTCTGGGAAATTAACTGTAATCTCCATATCATCCTTAATTGACTTAGAAAATCTAAATATGCAATCTGTAGTTGTAGATAAAGTTGAATCTCAAGCCAAAAAAGAAGGTTTGGAATTAAAAAATGGGAAAATCGTTGATGAAGAATTGAACGTAAACGGATTGACTGTAGACAATACCGCATATCAATGGGATGCAAATGTAACTGAAAATGCTGATTTCTTTTTAGATAATGGAATTGGTAGTGAAATATTAGTAAAGGTATACTTTTGGACTATAGAAAAATCACCAATGAGCTATAATAATGGACCTGATATTGAACAATTACAATCCCAAACAATAATATGTATTGCCTTTGGTACTAATCTTAATACTATAGAACAGGCAACTGAAATGATAGGAAATGTAAAAATATAAATGTTATTTTGTCCTAAATGTAAAACGATAATGTATCCGGATGGGGATAAACTAAAATGCAAAAGATGTGGGCATAGCCAAGGCAAAGGAAAACCACAAATTACTAGTAGAGAAAGAGAAGAAAAAGTAATGGTGGTAACGGAAAGTGTGGAAGGGACGTTGCCTAAAACAAAGATTATCTGTCCAAAATGCAAACACAATGAAGCGACTTACTATCTTAGACAGACAAGAGCTGCAGATGAACCAACTACTCGTTTCTATCAATGTACTGATTGTAAAAATCGTTGGCGAGAATACTAGACTAAACGCCCATTTGATTCTAATATTTTGTCTTTGATAAAAGACAATATTTCATCTTTGAGTTCTGCGGATTTATTACTATCTTGAGAATGGCATATTAATTCTAAAACATTACGCATTGAATCTTCTCCTCCTGTGGTGGTTCTCACAAATATCATTGATAGATATTGTGAATCATCTAGATTATCTTTGCCTGAATGATATAGGATCGAACGCATATCGTCTATTTTAGAATCGCATAATAATAATCCCGGTAAGTCCCTTGATATCTCTGTGATTTTCTTAATTGATAAACCTTCGATTTTTATAGAAGAATGGGAAGTGTAATCTTTGTACTTCAATCGTAAAGAATCATGATCGGCAGGTTTAATTTCAAACGGTTCTACATAACATCCCAAAAAGTTTGTTGCAATATCACCCAAACTAATCGTATGTTGTCTTCCAACTGCATCTAAATATTGTAAAACCATCCGAACACGAGTGAAAACTCGATTTACTGGATTAAACTGAAAGCTCGGGGAAACGGTTTCACCAGATTCTAAATGATTTAAACGAATAACACCAGACGGAGGTTCAGCAAGACTAATTCCAGGACCATTTAATTTAATACGTAAATATATATTCTCAATTTTTTCATTAGAACTATTTTTTAAGGTTAAATTAAGATTTACTTTATCTTTAGAAGAAAAGTTTGAACTCATTAATACTAAATGATTTTGTTTAGAAGTATAATCTACAAATGCAATGTGGTTGTCTATTTTATCATTAATCAAATCAATCTTTGAAAGTCGTATATCCGAACTTTTATGATACATAGATAAAAACTCCTGTGGTTCTGAATCCAATTCTCCTGATATTAACCAATTCATAATCAATTTTTTAACCTTGGATTCTAAAGAAACAATATCCTTGTCATAACTTTCTGAAAGTTTAGTTAAATTAACAATCTCTTCCAAAATACCTTTTTTTGATTCTTTTAATGAAATAAGGAAATTATCAGAATCTGAACCTACCTCTGACTTAACTTCAAATCTCTTTAATTTATTTAGAAGATTATTAGCTCTTTTCAGAGATTTATCCAAAAAAGTTGTATCATGTAAATCTCGATGAAAAGAATAATAAGGATAAAGAAGGGGGATCATATCGTCCGTATGAGCACCTCTCAAACCTAATTTATCCATAAACAAAGGTAAATTATCTAAATAACTAACATGCCGCTGATGTAAGGAAGATAAATGACGCTTTGCTCCATCCACCAACTGAAATGATTCTTTTAATAAATTAAAATTACCTGATTTTAATGATTTAGCATTCTCGATATCTTGTGTGGTTTTGACTAAGTTTTTTTCATAGATAGATACCTTATCAAACAATATCTCCGTATCCTTAAGAACTGAATCAATTTGAATACGTAAAAAACCCTCATTTTGGAACCAATGAACCTTATTTTCAGAAGCGAGAATGACCTCTCCACCATCCTCTGAAAATACAAAATCTATGATTTTTTCACGAGCTTGATAAGACCACGATTGTTCACCATTATTATCCAAGATATGAAATACTTTATTTGAATAAATACCAACCATTTCACCAGATTCAATTACTGTTGAACCATCCAAGTCCTCTCTAGAATGGTATTCCCATATTTGGCTACCATTTCGATCTTGGTACACAATATTATTAGATTTCTCAATAAAGAGGTATTTTAATCCATTATTTGAGAATGAAATATTATTAGCAACTACCTGCTCTTGAATCCACAGCACAGCTCCCGAATAAGAAAATGCAGTTGTATCATTGGAAGATACTGCCAAAAAATACTCTGGTGAACAAACTATTTCAGAATAATCTGTTTGATGAGTTATATTTAGAAGATTATCATTCTCTTCTACGATAAATAAACCTTTATCATTACAAATGATCAATTGTTTTTTTTCAGATAGAGACATCTCAGATATTGGAGATAATAAAGAAATATTGCGCTCAACTTCTCCAAACTGATTAAGATAATATAATTTATTTTGATTTGCTAAAATAATAGAATGACCCTTTTTACTGATACATATTTTACTATTACTACTTAGATTTTCATATTTCCAATTTAATTTACCCCAAAAATCATAACAAATTAAGCTATCGATTGTTCTAACAAAAATATTATTAGTAAAATCTACTAAATGTATTTCTTTACCGCCATCCAATGATATTTGTTCGACTAGTTCGCGATTGTTAAAGATACTAATACCAGTATGTGACAACACTGAAACGGTATCTCCTTCACGGTTACTTGATAGGCCTATCACCATTCCGTCTATTGGTTGACGTGCCAGAAGTTTTACAGGCTTCCATGACTCTTTTTTTATTGATGTACTGCGTAACATTCTTCTATCATTTCACTCCGAACCAATGCCTTATGACTATCCCTAAATAAGAATAAATGTTGGAGCCACCGGAGGGATTTGAACCCTCGGCCTGCTGATTACAAGTCAGCCGCTCAACCGGGCTAAGCTACGGTGGCCTGCACCCCTTTCAAGGTTGCTAAAGAAAAAGTTTTACCCTCTCTTCGATTAATAGTTGTAAAAACATTGATTCAAATGACGAACCGTATATATACAGGCCGCTTGTGCGAGCATCCCTGTTTTACAGGAAGGAGAATCAGAAGTGGCAAAAGGACTTTACACCGCAACAAAACAGCGTAATAATCGCCAACAGCAAAGATGGAATGACCGATACTATCGTAAGAGAGTTATGAAGCTTAAAGAAAAAGCTGACCCTCTGCAAGGTGCACCTCAAGCTAAAGGCATTGTTGTTGAAAAAGTAGGTGTTGAAGCAAAACAGCCTAATTCAGGAATACGTAAATGTGTAAGAGTTCAATTAATTAAAAATGGAAGACAAGTTACTGCATTAGCTCCAGGAAATTTAGCAATTAGTTTTATAGATGAACACGATGAAGTCATAATCGAAGGTGTTGGTGGCCGTATGGGACGATCATACGGTGATTTATCTGGTGTCCGATATAGAGTTGCAAAGGTAAATAATGTATCTTTGAGAGAAATGGTTCGTGGAAGGAAAGAAAAACCAATTAGGTAATTATGTCAGAAGTTGAAGAAAATACTGTTGAAGAAGAAACTCCGGTTTCCAAACCAGATATGCCAGTCGTTCCATTATTTGGTAAGTGGGATTTAACTGAAGTCAATATTGAGGATACAACTCTGGAAAAATATATTAATTTGGATGCGTTTCAAATCCCCCACACTGGCGGCAGACATTCTAAAAAGAGATTTGGAAGAAGAGACCTTACTATTATCGAAAGATTCATAAATAATTTGATGAGAACAGAAAAATATACTGGAAAGAAAGCACAAGCTTACAATGTTATGAAGAATGCTTTTGATATTATAAATTCTAAGAAAAAGACAAATCCGGCTCAAGTCATGGTTCAAGCTCTTGAAAACTCAGCTCCAAGGGCTGCAGTCGTATCACTTAGATACGGAGGAATTAGAGTCTACAGTGGAGTTGACGTTTCTCCAACAAGAAGAGTTGATACTGCAATCAGAAATCTCTGTATTGGTGCTCTTCAATCATCTAAAAAACAGCGTTCAATCGAGAAATCATTATCTCGAGAATTAATGCTAGCATCTGAAGGCAATCCCGATTCCTATGCCATAGGTAAAAAAGAAGAATTGGAACGTCAAGCAGAAGCTGCACACAACTAAAGTGATTAAAAATGGGCCGTAAAGAAGACAATATAAAGCGTGCAACCTCTTTATTTACAAAACTAGAGTACATAAGAAACATAGGTACTGCCGCACATATTGACCATGGAAAGACCACTCTTTCAGATAATCTGATATTTGGTGCTGGAATGATGTCTGAAGATTTAGCAGGTAAACAATTGATGTTAGATTTTGATGAACAAGAATCAGCAAGAGGAATTACAATTAATGCAGCTAATGCATCTATGGTTCACGAGCATAAAGGAAATGATTATTTAATTAATTTAATTGATACGCCAGGGCATGTAGATTTTGGTGGAGACGTTACCAGAGCTATGCGAGCTTTGGATGGAGTAATCGTTGTTGTTTGTGCTGTAGAAGGTATAATGCCCCAGACTGAAACAGTTATTAGACAAGCCCTCAAAGAAAAAGTTAAACCGGTCTTATTCATAAATAAAGTAGATCGCTTAATTGCTGAATTACAAGTTACTCCTGAAGATATGATGCAACGATTTGGGAAAATCATCACTGAAATTAATAAATTAATAGTAAGAATTGTTCCTGATGAATTTAAGAAAGAATGGATGGTCGATGCTCAAGCTGGAACGGTAGCATTCGGTTCAGCTTATCATAACTGGGCAACATCACTCCCATTCATGGCTAAAAAGAAGGTTAATTTTAAACAAATATATGAATATATGGAAAAGGAAGAAAAAAAAGAATTGGCTAGAGCTGCTCCTTTACATGAAGTTTTATTAGATATGATTGTGGAAAAATTACCTTCTGCAGATGTGGCACAAAAATATAGAATTCCACATATTTGGAGAGGAGAATCTGAAGAAGAAATTGGTCAATCAATGGTAAATGCTGAAGCAGATGGTGATTCTGCATTTATGGTAACTAAAGTTGTTTTGGATCCTCATGCAGGTGAAATTGCAGTTGGAAGATTGTTTTCAGGATCGATTAAGAAAGGAGATCAAATGTACGTTGCAGGAATGCCAAATGCAAATCGAGTACAGTCTGTAGGTATGTTCGTTGGCGGTGATCGTATCGCAACTGAGATTGTAACGGCTGGAAATATTATTGCAGTTTCAGGGTTAAGAGATGCACAATCTGGTTCAACTGTTTCTTCAAATAAAGAAATGACTCCATTTGAGCGAATTGTACATAATTCTGACCCCGTTGTAACTACTGCTATTGAAGCCAAACATACCAAGGATTTACCTAAACTGGTAGAAGTTCTTCGTGCAGTTTCTAAATCGGATCCATCCATCCAAATTGATAGTAATCTAGAAACTGGAGAACATTTAATGTCGGGAATGGGGGAGTTACATTTAGAAATTACTGAATATAGAATAAGAAATGAGCATGGAGTGGAAATTACTACATCTCCACCTATTGTAGTTTATCGTGAAACTGTAGCCATGAAATCTCCTGGAAACTTTGAAGGTAAATCACCTAATAAAC
>JAPYSW010000029.1 GCA_029936395.1 Candidatus Poseidoniia archaeon | reverse complement strand
CAATTCCCTGTATTTTCAGAAGGCGAATATCTAGTAAAGGTATCTGGAAGACACATTGAAACCAAATTATGGGCTGAAAATTTCTCTTTTACAGTATTTATCTACAACAAGCCTTATGCATATCTTGAATTCAATAATACCATAAATGAAGGAAATTGGGTGACTTTTGATGCTAGTACCTCATCCGGTTTCTGGAATGGATCTGAATCTCGTGTTGCGCAGAGTCTTAACTTAAATTATGAATGGGCTTTGGATGGAAAAACACTAGCTGGTAATGATAAGATTATAACTGTACTTATGGAAACGGGGGGAGAACATAGAATCGACTTGCTTGTGTCTCAAGAGCCAGTAGGTTCACAAATATTCATTACCACCTTTTACGCAGATTACAAACCATGGGGAGTACTAAGTACACATCCTAGCAACCCACGATATGGAGAAGATTTTGAAATTTATCTAAATGCTTATGATGAAGAAGATGAAGCATATATTAACTTTTTGAAAATAAGTGTATATGATTTTGAAGGCAATCGAAGAGCTGAACTGAATTATGTAGACCAAGGATCAAATTTTAACCTTATAGTCGAAATCGAATATACTGGAACTATTGTATTAGATTACGAATTAATGGATTTAAAAGGGAACTTTAGAACAAATAGCAGTACTATTGAAGTCAGAGGCTGGGCAGATATATATATCGAATCTCTAGACATTAAAGGTACTAAGGAAAGAGGTAAAACTCAAAACATCGAATTTGTCTTAACAAATTATAATAAAACATATGAATCGGTATTATACAATGGTGATATTGCTATTGGCACTGTGGATTTATTGATAGATGATGAGATTATTATGAGTTGGGAATATAATATTGGAGCTAAAGAGTCTAAGATTTTCAACTTTGAATGGACTGCACTTCCTGGATACCATGAATTCGAAGTAATAGCCTCCGTTTCAAATGGAGAAACTATTCTAGAAAATAATAATATGACAAAATCAGCTATTTTTAAAGCTGAAGTTAAGTCAAGCATTTTACCATATCCTAATTTTATTACAGTCTCTGTATTATTAGTAGGAATTTCAGTTTTAAAACATAGGAAGGCTAATTAACCACAACTAATTGTTCAAACATGGCAGTTCCACCACCACAAATGCGAAGGATACCTACTGAACAATTTTTTGATCTCAGAAATTGGAGTGCAGACAAAGCTGAAGATTATGGAGGTAAAGCATCCATGGTTGTGCATACTATGATGCTAAGTAAACCTGAACAAATAAAGCTAATAACTACGGAACTTCATGATGGAAATTTGATTTTAATAGATTTTACGCCACTTACATCTGATCAGGAAACATTGCATAAAATACTCGCTGAATTAGAAAGAGCTGTAGCGGACATAGATGGTGATTTGGTAGGTGTAAGTCAAAAATGGATAGTGGTAGCTCCAAATGGTGTAAGAGTTTCCAGAAAAAAGATGAGTAACTGATTCGTAATGCAGATAGCTGTTATCGGAAGTGGAATGATTGGGTCACTTATAGCTACAGAACTATCAAAAGACTATGAAATAACTGTTTTTGACAATTCTGAGAATAATCTTAATGAGCTTGGGAATAGTAATAAAAATATTAAATTAAAAGTGATGGATGTTAATTGCCGATTATTTGAAGAAGAAATAAAGGATTACCAATTAGCTATTAATTGTCTTCCTGGTTTTATGGGTTTCAATATCTTGGAAAAACTAATAACCCTAGGTATTTCTTGTACTGACATCTCATTTATGCCTGAGAACTGTCTCGAACTTTCTGATCTTGCATTAAAACATAAATGTACTATAATTCCTGATGCTGGTGTCGCCCCTGGCCTTAGTAATCTAATTATTGGACACATCGTGGCAAATAATGACATAACTGAAATTCGAACTATGGTAGGAGGCCTTCCCAAGAAAAAAAAACCACCTTGGAATTATAAAGCCCCATTTTCACCCATAGATGTTATTGAAGAATATACTAGGCCTGCCAGAATAAGAATAGAGGGGCAAATGGAGATAAGGGATGCTTTAACAGATATTCAAAATTTCGAAGTTGAAGGAATTGGGGAACTTGAAGCTTTTTTGACAGATGGTTTAAGAACTTTGCTAAATTCTGATGAAAAGATATCTGAAATTCCTAATCTACTTGAATATACAATCAGATATCCTGGTCATGCTCAATTAATAAAAGAATTGATTAGTAATGGAGAATTATCAGATGAAATCATTGATTTTAACGGAAAGAAAATAACCAAAAAAGAGAAAACAAGTCAAAAATTATTTGATGAATGGAAATTATCTAAAAATGAAGAAGAATTTACCTTTATGATAATTAGTGCAACCAAGAAAGATGGTTCAGAAATTAACTATACTGTCTATGATGAGACAACTGAGGGATGGAGCAGTATGGCCCGAACTACTGGCTTAACTGCTTGTGCATTTGCAAAATTAATTATTGAAAATAAAATCTCTCAAATAGGAATTCTATGTCCTGAAACATTAGGTCAAAACAAAATTAACTATGATTTTATTCTAAACTTTCTTAAAGAAAAAAACATACGTATAACAAATAACTAAATTACTTACTATTCGTAGGGGACCACCCAACCAATATAGCTAGAAAAGTAAATACTGATCCTATACGAAACACATCCTGAAAAGTTAGATTAACTAAAAGTTCTCCAACTAGAATACTACCTACTCCACTCCCCAACAAACTAAATGAAGTAAGGAGCCCCATGGCTCTAGCTCTAAGCTGATAAGGCACAATATCGGCTATAATTGCCCGTGCTCCTAAAAAATAAGTCATATAAATTGGAGGTAAGAATGCCAAAGTTACCCAATAGATATTAGTTGTCAAAGAATATATAGTTAAACTAAAAAAGACAGTTATGGTAGAAGCTCTTATTGCCATTTCACGAGGGTAGTCATCAACTAATCTCCCAATATATGGTGCTGAAAGTGCATGAATGATTCCACTAAGTAGAACTATAAGCCCCATACCAAAGCTCGAACCTGCAATTTCAGTTAGATATATTGGTGAAATACTTAAGAAAAACATATATCCCAAAAATACTAGAAACGTTGTAAGGAATAGACGAAATAAAGCCCAAAAGTATTCACTAAAATCTAACTCAATAACCTTTCGAGGAGTATATCTTTCTGTCGAGCCCATATAGCCAACAACTGCAAAAACACCCAAAGAAGCAGTTAGTAAAAAAGAAAATATAACGGTAGGATGAGATGAACCATAGTCCTCAGATAAAACAATAAAACCGCCGAGAAAAGCTCCAGCACCCCATCCAAAACCTAAAGCAGCCTCTAATTTACCCATCAATGTTGCCCTAGCTTTAGGATTTAATTCTGAAAATAATGTAGCAATCTGAACCATTCCACCAAGAAAAAAAGATTGTAACGTTCGGACCAATATTAGCCCGATTGGACCTAGCCAAGGCAAGGGAATGTATAGAATAGCCGAAAGCATCGCACACAGTACAACTACTGCCTTACGATTTTGCCACCGATCGGCCATAATTCCCCAAAATATAGAACCGGCCACAAGTGCAAAATTAGGCAAACCAACAACTAAACCTAATATTCGAAAATCACCAAGTGCATTCGCTTGCATCCTGACTACTGTAAAGGCTAAACCTTGAGTTAAATTATAACACAGAGCGCCGAATAAGGCAAGACCTATCTTATTTTGCACTTACTGTCATTGATACTGCTATTTAATCAATGACACTCTACCTTTTTGACGACTTAGCTATGACTAGAAAGGAAATCATGACTAAAGAGAAAATTCTTTTGAAATTTGGAGGATCATTAATAACCAAAAAAAACAGTGAAATTCCTAAGATTAATATTGCTAACTTAGAGAGAATTGGAGAACTATTAAATAATAAAAAATATGATTTAATTGTAGTGCATGGAGCGGGGTCTTTTGGGCATCCTATTGCTGAAAAATTTAATCTAATAGATGGATTAGATGAGAGTCCTGAACAGAAAAAATCTATTAAAGAAATAAGAAACCAAATGAAAAAATTAAATCAAATATTATGTGAGATTATAGAAAGCAAGGGAATTAAAACTAGATCTATAATTCCCTCTGAATCTATGAAAACTAGAGGTGCAAAGCACATCTCCCAATTCCCCAAAAAAATGTTTGATAAGTGCATGAATGAAGGAAAGACACCCGTTACTTTTGGTGACGCAACTGATGATGAACTACAAGGGATTAACATACTCAGTGGTGATGTTATAATGATGGAATTAGCAAGAATATATAAACCTGCTTTTTCAATATTCATAATGGATTATCCGGGAGTTATGGATGGTGAGCTTAACTCAACAAATAGTCACCTTATACCTATTATTAATTCCAATATAATTGCTGAATTCAAACAAAAAGAAAGAAACAATAAAACTACTGACGTTACTGGAGGGCTAATTGGAAAATTAGAATGTGCACTTGAAATCTCTCAGTACAGCCAATGCTGGATAACTAATTTAGATTCATTAAACTTGGCTTTACTTGGGAAGCCTAAGGGCAGTAAGGTTGTACAATGAAAGAACCAGGTAAGGGTGAATTAGCACAACTCTTTATTTCAATAATTGGAAAAGAAGTAACTATAGAAGAAACCTCAGAAATATCGGGACTAGAAGTTGAAAGAATAGCTGAACTGATTTCAAGCCAGGATTCTCTGAAATTTTTCAACAAAAAAGGAAAGAAAGAACTAAAAATATGTTGTGATTATTCCTGGGTTTCCAAAAACTTATCTCAAAAAATAAAACTACGGACTAGAGAAATTGATGAAATTGATGATATAATGAAAACTAAATTTCCAAAACATGCAGAGAAATATTGGTCTGAAAATAAAAAAATTAAACGAAATTTAATGTCAAGAACATTAGGTGAATGGATCGAAAGTGAACTAAGTTTTTTAGCTGGATTTTCATTATGGTTTAGAGAAAAAGAATTAGATGGTGATCTAGATTTATCAACACTAATTTCAGATGCAGTGGGTAAAAATGTTTCTGCATCTGGAAATATTGAATTTGATAGAGAAAGACTTGAATTATTAAAAACATTAACTACAAATGCGTTAACAGCCATAAAAGATATGAGTCCAGCGGGAAAAATAGCATATCGAAGTATGGATGTTGCTGTAATTAAAGGAATATCTGATGGTGATGAGAATTATGCTGAAAAAATGAAAGGTAGAACTTTAACACAAAAAACAGCATGGTGGAAATTTTGGTAAACCTTCAGAAAAATTAATCTCTTGGAACTTGGGTTCCTGGTTTATAGAGATTATTAGTATTTTTATCTCTTTGTTGAGTATTAGATTTTTTTGCCAAATCGCCATTCAAATCTATAAAATATAAATACCCTTCTTCTCTATCGATAATCGCATCTGAAATCAATGTCTTTTTACCCCCTTGATGCTTCCATACAGTGCAATCTTTTTCAACAAAATAGAGAAATCCGTCTGGTTTCGGTAATCCTAGTTTCTTAACGAGTTCTGCCATTATTTTTGGTCAACCACTATATTACAAGGGGTTGGAAGCTTGTGGGAAGATTTTCTTAAAGCCTCTTTAGCCTCAAGTAAAAACTCTTCGGAAGTACTTAGTGTAATTAATTTTTGACCTGATTTAACTCTAGCTGCAGTTCCAACTGTTTTCCCAAAAGATTTACGCATACCCATTGAAACACGATCTGCTCCAGCTCCTTGTGCAATCTTGTTATGTCTTAATACATGATGGGGATATACTCTAATCTTCAAATGGTATCCTTCACGGCCGGCAGCTTCCTGAATATATCTATTTGCAGTGACCCTCGCAGATTCTAAAGCATTATGCCTTACAAGACATTCTTCAACTGCAGACAATGTAATTTTAACACTAAAATCAGTTGTTGCTGAGCCTATATCAAACTTAGTTATACGGCTTGCTGGAACACCTCCGATGTACTCTTTTCGAGTGTATGCCTTTTTCTTGCCACGAAACATATGGGCAGGATTCTTCTTAGCCATTTACTAACCTACTTTTTGCGGCAGATTGTGTTCTATTTAAATCTTTACGTAATCATATGCTAAGATTAGAGTATTAAACCCCAATCTGTGTGTAATATGATATGAACATCCATGAATACCAAGCAAAAGGTCTATTTGCGCAGTACGATGTAAAAACTCTTAGAGGCATTGTAGCATCAAATTCTACTGAAGCTGCAGAGGCTTGCAAAGAATTAGGTGGAACTATTTGGGTCGTTAAGGCTCAAGTACATGCTGGCGGTAGAGGAAAGGGAGGTGGAATAATACTGTGCCGTTCACCTGATGAAGTTTATGAAGCTGCAGAGAAATTAATAGGTTCAAGATTAATAACTCCACAAACTACGGCAGATGGTGTTGAGATCAGAAAAATATATGTTGAAGAGGGTTGTAATATCTCAAGAGAGTTATATTTAGGAATCGTATTGGATCGAGAAAGAGACTTACCAGTTATAATGGCTTCAATTGAAGGGGGTGTAGAAATAGAGGAAGTTGCGAATAAGAATCCCGAAAAAATTCTAAAAGTTCACATTGATCCAATTACTGGACTTGGAGATTGGCAAGCTAGAAAAATTGCATTTGGACTCGGATTACAAGGCAATCAAATTAAGCACTGTATTAAATTTATGAAAAGTCTCTACAAGTTATTTGTAAACTTAGATTGTTCTATCGTTGAAATTAATCCTCTTGTAGTTAGTTCAGATGATGAAATTATTGCATTAGATGCAAAAATAAATTTTGATAGTTCTGGTCTTTTCAGACATAAGGAAATTGAAGAATTAAGAGATGTCTATGAAGAAGAACCTCTTGAAACAAGAGCAGATAAAGTTGGGTTGAATTATATTAAACTTAATGGAGAAATTGGATGTATGGTAAATGGGGCCGGATTGGCTATGGCCACCATGGATATTATCAAGCTTCATGGAGGAGAACCTGCTAATTTCTTAGATGTTGGAGGGGGAGCTGATTCCAAACAAGTGGCCGAAGGATTCAAAGTGATTTTGTCAGATCCCGAAGTTAAAGCTATATTTGTAAATATTTTCGGAGGAATAATGAGATGTGATTTTATTGCTGAAGGAATCATAACTGCTGCAAAAGAAATCAATATGAGCGTACCATTGATTGTTAGGCTCGCTGGAACGAATGTGGAATTAGGAAAACAAATGTTATCCGAGTCGGGATTAGACTTAATCTCTGCAGATGATATGAATGATGGAGCTATTAAAGCAATTAACTCAATAGGAGGTAATGCATGAGTATCTGGCTAGATTCAAATAGTAAAATAGTAGTACAAGGTATTACTGGCAAAAATGGGCAATTCCATACAGAACAAATGCTAGACTATGGCACTAAAGTTATTGGAGGCGTTACACCAGGTAAGGGTGGCCAAGAGACTCAAGGATTACCCATATGGAATACGCTTTCTGAAGCAACTGATGCTGGCGCAAATGTTTCATGTATTTTTGTACCTCCGCCTTTTGCTGCTGATGCTATAATGGAAGCCGCAGACTCCGGTATTGAATTAATTGTAGCCATTACTGAAGGAATTCCTGCACTAGATATGGTAAAGGTAAAGAAATATATTGAAAATATAGATACACGCCTTATTGGACCAAATTGTCCCGGTATCATAACTCCCGGAAAGAGTAAAGTGGGTATTATGCCAGGTCACATACATCGAAGAGGAGATGTTGGAATTATATCTCGTTCTGGAACCTTAACTTATGAGGCTGTAAACCAAGTTACTGAGATAGGTCTAGGACAATCGACTTGCATTGGTATTGGTGGTGATCCTGTAAACGGAACCAATTTTATTGATTGTCTGGAAGCCTTTGAAAAGGATAATAATACAAAATCCATTATTATGATTGGAGAGATTGGAGGTAGTGCCGAAGAAACTGCATCTGAATATGTGAAGGAATATGTCTCAAAACCAGTTGTTGGCTTTATTGCTGGAAGAACTGCTCCACCTGGTAAACGTATGGGGCATGCAGGTGCAATTATATCTGGTGGAAAAGGAACTGCTAAAGCAAAGATGAATGCTATGGAACGTGCGGGAATTCATGTATCTGAGAATCCTTCAGAATTAGGGAAAACACTTGAAGAGATACTTTAGTTAATGAAATTACGTTGGACACTAATCCGTATTGCATATTTAGGTAAATCATATCATGGATCACAGATACAACCCAACGTAGACACTGTAGAACGTATTTTAACTGAAAAACTTAACGAATGTGGAGCCTCATATCCTAAATTTGCAAGTAGAACTGATAAAGGAGTAAGTGCTATTGCTAATATTGTCTTAACTAGCTCTGAAATGAGCAGTGAATTATTAGCTGGGAAATTAACTGAAAAATTAAGTGGCCACGATGTGTGGATTAATGGATTCTGTGAGGTTAAAGAACATTTCAATCCTAGAAAAGCTACTTCAAGATTATATCGCTATTTAATTTATGAAAATGTAGATATAGAAAAATTTAGTACGATAATGAAAACATTTGAAGGTATGCATAACTTCGAACAATTTTCAAAAAAAGACAAGAGAAACAACCCGAATCCTGAAATTGAGATTTTCAAGATATCTTTAAGTAAAATTGAAAACGGTTTAGCTTGTGATATTGAAGGACGATCATTCTTATGGCACCAAGTTAGAACAATGATAGGAGCTGCAAATGACGTATGCAGAGGTTCAAGAACAATAGAAGACATAAGAAAGGCTTTGAATGGTGAATTCATATATTTTACTGTTAGTAAACCTGAATTTCTAACATTATTACAAGTAAATTACGAGAATATTTATTTTGAAAAATTAAAAATACCTCGAGAAGTAATTAAAAAACATAAGTTAGTTCTTGCTGAAACGGCATTCTGGGATAACATAGTTAGTTATCTAGATAAATAGTAAACTTTATATAGAAGTTTTGAAGAAGTTGTACATGATATGCCTAGGAAAAGTTTCTCACCTTAATACTCAGAATTTAGCAATAGTTTTGGCTAAAGAGAAGGTAAACAAAAACACAAAGATTTTTGATTCAGAAATGAAATTAGTTGGAAGAGTCGTGAATATTTTTGGACCTGTAAAACAACCTTACTTGGCTATTTCAGCCAACAAAGGATTCAGAATAACTAGATTAGTTGGTAGAGAGGTCTATAGAAAATGAAACTAAAATGTCCCGAATGTGAATCACAGAATATCAAGGATGAAGGTGATAGTGTTATGTCATGTAATGACTGTGATCTAATTATTGATTCGGGACCTAAGTGGACTAGTTATAATCCAGATACAATTGTTACATCAATTCCTCAAGAGCAAAATATAAATTCTAGAACCATTATGAAATGGCAAAAAGAAACCAGAACTGGAAATTTAGCTAGTAGAAGTATTCTTCTAGCTTCGGATGAAATCGAAAGGATAGCCTTTGATTTAAAAGTAGACAATACTATCAAAGAATCTGCATTAGAAATATTTTCGAGCTCGTCTAAAGCTGGACTTGTAAGAGGGAGGAGCTGTGAAAAAGTTGCCGCAGCTGCAATCTACACTGCATGTAGGATGGAAAAAGTCCCTAGAACTCTTGATGAAGTTGCAGATAAAACTAACTTAAATCGAAATGAATTGAGTAGATTACACAGAGTAATAACTCGTAAGCTTAAATTAAAAATTAGTATTACAAATACCGTAACTCTTCTCCCTCGTTTTTCAGAAAAACTTGCATTAAATCGAAATATAGAAATATATGCGCAAGATATAATCAATACTGTAGAAAGTAGCGATTATAGACAAGGCATTTCCCCAACTGCATTACTAGGTGCTGCATTGTATTTATCTTGTAAAAAATATAAGGTTAGAAGAAGTCAGTTCGAAATCGCTAAAGCTGTTGGTACTTCAGAAGTAACTCTGAGAAATAGAGCAAAAGAAATTATCAAACTAATCTAAGAAATATAATAAAAATAATTCTCAGGTAATTCTAATTCAATTGCAAACATTGGGTCAGTATTAGGATCGGTACTATCATGATAAGCAACTACAACACCTCCATCTGGCAAAATCCCCATAGATGAAAAATCAAATCTAACGTCATTACCTGCTCCTGAAGTCGCATCTAAATCTCCTAAACCAATTAAAGTAATTGAATCAGCCTCCATATTTTCACTATACTCTCTTATGTGGAAAAGAAGATCAATATCACTTGAAGTTCCATTAATCTCGGTTTGTACCCTCATCGAGATAACTGCCAAATCTAAATTGCCATCGGCCTGGAAATCCCATTCAAATGTATTATCTGAAACTGATAATGATAAAGGCCATCTATGTGTTTGATTGACCCAAGTATAACCTCCATCAAAACTAACTTGATGTGTTAAGTTAAAAGTTCCATCACAACTTTTCGCCCCCGGATCTGCAGTGTTACAAGAAACACTATGTAATGCACCTGAACTATCAATAACTAAACTACGAGAAGGTAACATACTACCATTAGGTAAAGTATGTCTGTGCCATATCAATTCTGTGTCTAAAAACAAATTACTTCCGTCACTAAACCATCGTGGGAATAATAAACCACCAGAAGGTATTGGTGATGCTCGCATTTCTCTATGAGGTTGCATATAGTCCCATTCAGGACCTAAATCCTCGAAAAGAAGATCAAAATCAACATCTGGACCACAGAACGAATATGTTACATTACACTCATTAGAGGCACTATCAGGTATATCTATTGGGCGATAATTTAGGCCATCTACACTTATTTGATAACCTTGTTCATTGTAGCTCCAAAAATTAGATACAACCATACTGGCCCAAGGACAATTTGAACTACATAAATTAGTTGAAAGGTGAGGTGGTGGATTAATAGGACCAACTACTGGAACTTGCCAAGAACGATCATAAAATGGCTCTTTGTCAAAAGTATTCCAGCAATATTCCCATTCTATTTGAGTTGGGCTAGTTTTTTTACCTAAAATAGCATAAAATTGATCAACACCATCAAAACTAGGATACGGAAACCAAGTCATTGCAATAATATCTCCATTAGGAGCTTGAATGATTGAACCTTCACCAAGTCCAGGTTCAAGTGTTGGATCTAATTGACCTTCTTCACAACCTAATTCTGTGTTTATTGCTGGAGGAACATACTCATCCCAAGTCAATCCTCTATCTGTGCTCCACCACGGCCATTCACCACCCAAATTGTAAATTATACCATCCTGATCAGTGGCCAAATAATGTTCACAACAATTACCTCCATAATTATGCTCATCATCTGAACCAATATTATCGGTACCAAAAACAGCCCATAACCTTTCGGAAACAATATCCAATGATGAGGGATCCACCACCGAAAAATTCCGAATAGGATCCATACTATAAGGAAATTGAGATAACTCTTCTTCAGTGACTACCAATTTAGTCACTTCAATGGAGTTCTCCTCAATTACAGTACGTTTATCCTCGGGAATTAAACACCCCATAAATGAAAGGTTGAGAAACATAATTGCCAGTAATATACTAAACTTCATTGGATTATGATGTTTATGCCACCTAAAATAGTTTGGCAACCTAACTAAGCTGTATAAATCGGTCCCTTTACTGGTAAATAATGCCTCCAGTGGATACTAATTTAAATAGTGAAAAGGCTTGTGCTATACCTGGTGACAAAGGTCTATTTCCCACTGCTAGAACGGATAATTGGTGGATAGCGCCATTGGCAGTTTTTCTAGGACTAGGTACTGCTGTTGTTTACATGACATGGGCTGCTTTTCAAGGTACAAACTATTTTTATGATGGAAATGGTGCAAGTTATCTTTCACCATTATACTCTCCAGAATTATTTGGAGAAACTGAACATGCATTATTTGGTGACAGGCCCCCTATGTGGCCTGATTGGATGCCTTACTCACCTGCCTTCCTAATTCTTTGGATTCCTGCGGGTTTCCGTGTAACTTGTTATTATTATAGAGGAAGTTACTACAAAGCATTCTGGGCTGATCCACCGGCTTGTGCTGTTGGTGAACCAAGAAATAGTTATTGGGGTGAGAATTCAATGCCGCTAATACTGCAGAATCTACATAGATACATGTTGTACCTTGCAATTATTTTTATTTTTGTATTAGGATATGATGCATGGCTTTCTATGTGGTTTAATGGCAAACCCTTTGAGGGTGATTTTGGAATAGGTGTGGGAACTTTGGTACTAACCCTAAATGTATTTTTACTAGGAGGATACACCTTCGGTTGTCATTCTTTAAGACACCTTATAGGAGGATATGCTGATAGAATAGTGAAAAAGCCAAAGGTACAACAGAAAGCATTTGACTGTGTAAGCTGTCTTAACAAACAGCACATGAAATGGGCGTGGTTTTCACTTTTCTGGGTTTGCTTTAC
>JAPYSW010000028.1 GCA_029936395.1 Candidatus Poseidoniia archaeon | reverse complement strand
CTAATATTCATATTGTCGTTGGTATTGAATCAAGAGGATTCATATTTGGAGCACCAATTGCCGATTATTTAGACTGTAGTTTTGTACCTATTCGTAAACCAGGTAAATTACCATGGGAAACTGAAAGTATTTCTTATGAATTAGAATATGGCAATGACTCCTTAGAAATCCATAAAGATGCAATCAAAGAAGGACAAAACATACTAATTGTTGATGATTTATTGGCTACTGGAGGGACGGCTGAAGCTTCATGTAAGCTTGTTTCAAAATTAAAAGGAAATATTATAGGATTTACCGTTTTAATTGAATTAGAATTTCTAGAAGGACGAAAAAAACTAAATCCATATAATGTTCACTCCTTAGTGAAATATTAAGTATGAAATTACTAGTTTCAGAAGAAGACATTAAAAAACGAGTTAAGGAATTAGCTGAACAAATAAATAAAGATTATAAAGATAAATCCCCTATATTTGTTGGAATACTAAACGGATGTTATGTTTTCATGGCAGATCTGTTAAGAGAAGTAACGATTGATACCGAGGTCGACTTCGTTAAGATTCGAAGTTATGAATCAGATTCATCAACAGGTACTATAAAGTTTAGAAAAGATATTTCAGCTGATATAAATAATAGGCACATAATCATTGTAGAAGACATCATAGATTCAGGATTCACAATCAATTTTCTCGTAAACCGATTAAAAGGTTCGGGACCTAAATCTGTGGCAGTTGCATCTATTCTGTTTAAGAAAGAAATAGCTAAAATTGACTTCGAAGTAGATTATGTAGGTTTTGAAATTCCACCTGAATTCGTAGTTGGTTACGGCTTAGATTATGATGAGAAATATAGAAATCTTAAAGATGTAATGGTACTTGAACCTAAAGATTTAGAATAAAAGCATAATATTTAATATAGCTTAATTAGACAAGTTAGGGGAAAAGATGAGAATAGAAGATGACCTAAAGCTAACATTTAGAGATGTTTTGATAAGACCTAAGAGAAGTACATTGAAATCAAGAGCTGAAGTGTCATTATCCAGAACCTTCAAATTCAGACATACTGAAAACGGGTGGATTGGTATACCAGTCGTAGCTGCTAATATGGATACTACTGGAACTTTTGAGATGGCAAAAGTCTTACAAAATGAAAGTATGATGACTTGTCTGCAAAAATTCTATTCAGTTAAAGAAATAGAAAAAGCAATTAAAGAAGGAGTTAATCCGAAAAATATTGCAATAACTTCAGGATCTACAGAAGAAAGTTTAGACTTACTTAAGAGAAAAATATCAATTCATAAAGATTTGAATATAATATGTTTGGATGTAGCTAATGGATATAGAGAAGATTTTGTACAATTTGTAAGAAGAACTCGTAAAGAATTTAGTGAAAAAATTATTATCGCTGGAAATGTAGCAACAAGAGAGATGACTGAGGCCCTAATTCTTGCCGGAGCAGATATTGTAAAAATTGGAATTGGGCCTGGATCTGTTTGTACTACACGAAAGGTTGCTGGTGTCGGTTATCCTCAATTATCTGCAATATCTGAGTGTGCTGATGCTGCACATGGCTTGGGAGGGCATGTAATGTCTGATGGAGGATGCACTTCTCCTGGAGATATTGCCAAAGCCTTTGCTGCAGGAGCTGATTTTGTCATGCTGGGTGGAATGCTTGCAGGACATGAAGAATCTGGTGGTGAATTGGGTACAAATAAAGATGGAACTCAATACAAATCATTCTATGGTATGAGTTCAACAAAAGCCATGAAAACTTATTTTGGTGAAGTAGCAAAGCATAGAGCTCCAGAAGGAAAAGAGGTCAAAGTACCATATAGAGGTCCTGTCAAAGTCACAATTCAATCCATTTTAGGAGGAATACGATCTGCTTGCTCATATGTTGGAGCAAGAAGAATCAAAGACTTACCAAAATGTACCACTTTCGTCAGAGTTACAATAACTACTAATGAAATATACCAGGCAAATGAAAGTAACTGAACAAATTTAATAAACTCATCTGGTATGAATTAGAATGGCAGAGAGAGTTATTCTAGAAACTGGCAAAACTTTTAGTGAATTTAGTTTGTTAACAAATTATACTTCTAAAGAATGTACTCTACAGAAAATAAAGTTGAAAACTAAACTTGGAAACCTTAAACTTAATCTACCCTTTTTGAGTGCTGCAATGACCTCTGTAACTGGTTATGATATGGCTCTAGCTCTAGGAAAAGAAGGTGGCCTAGGTGTTCTTCCTGCAAGATTATCTATTGATGAACAAGTAGGTATTATAGAAAAAATAAAAGGATATGAAATGGGATTCGTGGAAGACCCTATTACTGTAAGAGAAACTGCAACAATTGATGAAGTTGTAAGACTTGTGGAAAAGCATGGACATTCAAAAGTACCTATTGCTGATCGAAATAATGTATTCTTAGGATTATTTAGTTTTGATAAGTACTTAGAAACAAATGCTACTCCTGGTGATCCTGTCACTACGATTATGATAACACCAGAAGAATTGCCTTGTACTAGTAATCCTAATATTAGTTTGGAAGAAGCTAAGAAAAAGTTAAAAGGTAAAAGTTATCTTGTTGTCTTAGATGAATTAGGAAGGCTAGTAAAAATTGCCTTCCAAAAAGATATTGACAATATCTCTGTTGCAGCTGCAATATCTACACACAAAGGATGGAAAAAAAGAGTCAAAGCCTGTATTAAAGCTGGAGCAGACATGATTGTAATTGACACTTCAGATGCATATAACGAATTTACAACTAAAGTAATTAAAGAATTTAAGGAACTAAATGATTCAATACCAATTTGTGCTGGAAATGTAATAACCTATGAAGGTGCAAAATATTTAATGGAAAATGGAGCTGACTTGATTAAGGTAGGAATGTCATCTGGATCAATATGTACTACACAAAGAGAAAAAGCAACTGGAAGGGCACCAATGACTGCACTTTTAGAAGCTGCAAAAGCTCGTGATGACCACTATAGAGATACTGGAGAATATGTCTCAATTATAGCTGATGGAGGTGTTTCTGCAGCTGGTGATATGATTATTGCTCTAACGGTAGCTGATGCTGTAATGATGGGAGGTTATTTCAATCATTTTTATGAAGCTGAAGGGGAAAAACTAGATGAAAGTATGCAACTAACAAACCATGAACCTGATATCAAATATATCGCTACATGGGGTGAAGGATCGGCTAGAGCTAGAAACTTGGATAGATATGGGCATGTTGCAAGAAAAACATTCTTTGCGGAAGGTGAAGAAGGGACTGTAGATAATTGGGGAAGATTAAAACCAAAACTTAAACAAGATATTAGGAAGATTAAGGCTGCTTTGAGTAATACAGGATGTATGGACTTAGAACATTTTCGAAATAATGCAGTAATCGAATTAATGTCAACATATACTCAGCAAATTATTGGCAATACTCACAATATGCAAGTTAAAGAATAAGTTATTCAAAAAATATATTCTTTAATTGTGATTTTAGTGTATCAACACCAGTATCATCCATAACGGAAACGGAGATGGCATCCGAATAATCTAATGATGCCTCAGGATCTAAATCTGATTTGCTATAAATGTCCAACCAATTATAATCTGAATATCTAGCTTTCAGTTCAGAATGTAATGCTTTCTGAGTATCAATTGAATAACCTGAAGTTTCAGATAAATCGGTTAAGAATACAATAATTGGTTCTAAATGATCTAGAGCTGCAATTCCTTGTTTCTCCATATCATTACGATCTATATCGGGTCTATCCAATAACCCGGGCGTATCCATAACTTGAATTATATCATACTTAACTTTGATATGCCCAAGAGAAACTCCTTTGGTAGTAAATGGATAACTCTTGACTTCTGGTTTTCCTGTGGAAATTGCCCTAATTAAACTTGATTTACCCACATTTGGAGCCCCTGCAAAAACAGCTACAGGCTGATCTGTGTTTACGTTCGGGAGATTACGAAATATGGAACGTGCTGAAATTAAAAAATCAAGATGCTTTGATATTTGTCTAATCACGTTAGTCATTTTAGTATAAGCTTCACTCATAATTTTCATTGTATTATCTGCACTTTTTCTAGCTCGAGCTTTAGGGACATATTTGGTACCTATTAGCAAAACCTCTTTCCGAGCCCAATCTGCAGCGCCCAAAGCTTTTCTCAATCTATCTACACCAACTGTTAAATCAATTATAGACCTATCAAAAGGATGAATGATATCGAAAGAAGGAAAAGCCTTAACATATGATTGCAAAGGATTTGCAATATTATCTGCAACTGAATTTATCTTTCTAACTGCAGTTAAACGTGCACGATAATCTGTATTTCTCACAGCTTCCTCAACTCTTGAGGCTCTACTCAAAGCACGATCAATTATTTCATCAGCCGTAGCAATTGTTGGTATTTCTTGAAGATTCACAGGTGATCTATAACGGCATCGCCAAATTCACTGCATTTCAGTAATTTTGCACCATCCATTAACCTCTCAAAATCATAAGTAACAGTCTTAGCCCCAATAGCACCTTCTACACCTTTAATGATTAAATCTGCAGCTTCAGTCCAACCTAAATAACGAAGCATCATTTCTCCTGATAGAATTACTGAACCTGGATTTACTTTGTCTTGACCTGCATATTTTGGAGCAGTTCCATGAGTTGCCTCAAACAATGCGTGCCCAGTATCATAATTTATGTTTGCTCCTGGAGCTATACCAATTCCCCCAACTTGAGCAGCTAAAGCATCTGAAATATAATCTCCATTCAAATTTAAAGTGGCAATTACCTCATATTCAGTAGGACGGGTTAAAATCTGTTGAAGCATGGCATCAGCAATTACGTCTTTAACAATAATTTCTTCACCGGTTTCAGGATTAGGAAAAGAATGCCATGGACCTCCATCCAAAGGTTTAGCACCAAATTCCTCACGAGCAAGTTCATATCCCCAATCTCTAAATCCACCTTCAGTAAATTTCATTATATTTCCTTTATGAACTAAAGTTACAGACTTTTTGTTATTTGTTATTGTATAATTTAAAGCTGAACGAAATAATCTCTTTGTTCCTTCACTAGAAACGGGCTTAACGCCTAATGAGCTAGTATCTGGAAAACGTATCTGAGTAACACCCATTTCTTCTTTCATGAACTTTATTACTTTCTTAAGTTCTGGAGTTCCAGCTTGCCACTCAATACCTGCATAGATATCTTCAGTATTTTCCCTGAATATAATCATATCTACATTTTCAGGTTCTTTAACTGGGCTAGGCACTCCTTCAAACCACCTAACGGGACGAACACAGGCGAAAAGATCTAGTCGTTGGCGTAAAGTAACATTAAGACTTCGAAACCCCCCTCCAACCGGAGTAGTAAGTGGACCTTTAATTGCGACTAAATGTTCCTGAATTGCATCTAAAGTTTCCTCTGGCAGCCATTCATTAACTTCATTGAAAGCTTCTTCACCAGCTAGAACCTTTTTCCAAGATATTTTTCTATTGTCTCCATATGCCATACTTACTGCAGTATCAAGGACTTTCATAGCAACGGGAGTTACATCTTGACCTATTCCATCACCAATAATTACGGGAATAATTGGAACATCCGGAACCTCTAAGTTTCCATTGCTAAACTTGATTGAACTGGGAGTCATAATTAGTGCTAGACAAGCCGGTATAAATCGACCCCGGACAGCTACCTAATAAACACGGTTTTCTATGAGTTCTGATGGGGCTCCTAAACTGGCTAGTTGTTGGAAGTGCACCGCTAATGCCAAAATTTGTAATTGGCAGAGTGGCCTCTGTATATGTAGCGGGAGACAAACTTGAAGATGGATTGGAATTAGCTAAAAAACTTAATTCAAAAGGCTTTACAGCCACTTTGGATTTATTAGGTGAAGAAGTAAATAATCGCAAAGAAACAAACAAAATAAGGCAAGCCTACTGTGATTTATTAGATGGCATTGCAAATTATGGAATTGATTGTAATATTTCCTTAAAACTAACGGCTCTTGGTCTTCGGATTGATGAAAGTCTTTGTTGGGATAATCTAAGTGTTGTATTAGATAAAGCTAGAAAATACAATAATTTTGTTAGAATGGATATGGAAGATTCGACCATTACAGAGGCTACCATTAAAATGTGTAAAAAAGGTAAAAGTTATTATTTTAACTGTGGTACTGTTTTACAAGCTTACATGCGTAGAACCTCTGATGATATTGATAATTTAAAAACTCATAATGCTAATATTCGTTTGTGTAAAGGTGCTTACAAAGAGAGTCCCGAATTAGCCTATCAAGACTATCAAGAAGTTCGAAATAATTATATGAAAAATGCTGAAAAAATAATGGATAATGGCATCTTTATAGGACTCGCAACCCATGATGAATGGTTAATCAATGAATTAGAAAAATTAATAAATAAAAAACATTACATGAAAGCTAATTATGAATTCCAAGCACTATCTGGAGTACCTATTGATAAAATTCTAGATCGATTAATCAATTCAGGTCATAATGTTCGATACTACATACCTTATGGACCAGAATGGTATGCATATTCAATGAGACGAATGAAGGAAAACCCAGACATTTGGAAGGACACTATGAAGGCTTTTTTCTTCCGTTCAAAGCATAGAAATTAAGAACGTCAGCTTTTTGTAAAGCTCTCGAATAACAAAACCATGGCGAAGAGAATTAGACGAAAAGTAAAGAGTAATAATACGTCAGATTTAAACTATAGAGAGGACAGTATTCAAACATCTAGACCAGACACCCGGCCTGCAATAATTGCATTGTTACTTGTAATTCTTCTAATAGGTAGTGGACTTTATCTTACTTCAATGGTTCAAGAGGCTCCTGAAGTCTCATATGGATTAGAAGCGAGCCTTCTAACTGACAATCATAAAACTGCACCAGGATATGATACTGATTTCATTTTAATTATAGAGAATACTGGAAGTATAGCCGATACATTTGACATTTCTGTAAAGTCAAATGATGGTGGATTTACAATTACAATTGAAGAAGGATATGAGAGTATAGTCGTTAATCAAGGTAAATCTAAACCAATTATTGTTAACGTAATGACTTCATCCTCTTCTACAGGTATGCTTTATTCTTCTTTGGAAGTAAACTCTAGAGGAGATAATAGTTTATCTTCAACTGTAAAATTGAATGTTGACTGTGAACATACTTTTGGTAATCAAACCCTAATTGGAGATAGTGTTAACGTGCATTACGCAGGAATATTAGCCAGCAATAATAGACTTTTTGATAGTAGTATGGAAAGCATTTGGGATTCTTATAAAATATCAAACCATTATTCCCAATTACCTGCAAATAATCCCGGAGAGTGGCCTTCAGATAATAATAGACATATTGAATTATTGACTGCCCAAAATATAGGTTGTAATAGTAATGGAGACCCATCGGCTGATTGTAACGACCGAAGACAAATGGTTGTAGGCTTTGATAATAAAATGGTTGGAATGTATGAAGGGCAAACACTAGCCGTTAGAATACCTGCCGCAGAAGCATATGGAGTGGATTCTACAATGCATACTTTAGGTGGACAAGATTTAATCTTTTTAATTAATTTAGTAAGTAAAAACTAATAATAAAATTTAGACTAAGCTACAAAGGAAGAGAATTCTCGACAGAATACACAAGGACCATTTCCTCCAGAAGGTTCACCGCATGAAGGACAAGATGGAATTTCAGAAGGCAACTCAACATTCTCGCGAATCTTTTCCATTCCACTAAGAAGTGAATGGCGAGTTCCTGGTTGCTTCTGCTCTAAATCCATGAGAAGTTTACGAAAAAGGTTTCTTTGTGCCTTACCTGCGTAAGGACATGTACCTTCATGAAAATTCATACCATTTAGAAGAGCATAGAGATATACTTCCTGTTCAGGAAGCCGTCTTAATGGCAATAATCTAGGAATAAATCCTTTCTGTACTGATCTATGTGGTGCCATCCTACTCAAACGAGAAATATCACCTCGTGAATGATTCATCAAAACGGTTTGAGAAAAATCATCAAGATTATGTCCAAGAACCATGCAGTCTACATCGGCACTCTTTGCCATTTGATTCAATGATCTTCTTCTAAGAATACCACATGGTGAACAAGGTGAAGCATCTGGTGGATTACTAATTAACAATTCACCTAGAGTCATACCTATCAATTCTTTATATGAAAAGATACGAAGTGGAATGTTAAATGATTCGCAACTTTTTTTTGCACATTCTAATGAATCAGAACGATAATCTTCAATACCTTCATCAACAGATAAGCCAACTAGCTCAATATCTCTTTCTTTGCTATAGTAATCTAAAATTTTCAAAGCGACTGTGGAATCTTTACCGCCTGAAAGACCAATTCCTATTTTTTTTATTTTGATATCTGAATTTTTAATGAGAACATTGATTTGACTTCGCAATTCTTTGATAGCATTCTTTTCAAAAGATTTGAAGAAACATCTTTCACAAAGTACTTCACCTGAATAACGGCGACTAATCACTGGATCAATACTACACTTTTTACAAGCCACAAATGAAGATACATACTACTTTATATCTATTTGAGGTGACCGAAACTATGACACACTTTTGACAACTGTTTAATAATATAATAGTAATTATGACGCACTTTTAATGTCATAAACCATTAAGTTTATATACTATCCTTCTATGTTTCTGATAATATGGCACCACTCGGACCACTTACTACAAACAGATTAACAGTCCGTTTAGACCCTGAACGAGCCGCCAGAATAGAATACTGGGCCACTGAAAATCCTCTCAAAATCAAGTCATATAATCAATTGATTCAAGAAGCTTTAGATGAATACTTGGACAGGCACACAGTATCTCCAACTCACGATTCTATGACTATAAAGGTCCCTCAGAAAGTTAGAGAAAAATTACATGACCTTCAAGAAGACGGCTATGGAAATATTGATCAAATCGTTTCTGAAGCAATCTTGCAGCACTCTACCTCTAAGTATAGAGAAGAGAAAGATTACCAATTCTTGCGAAATGAAGTTAATACCATTTCAAACAGAAGAAAGATGTTATTTTCAGATTATGGAAGTGATTAAAAATGATGGACAAATTAGAAAGTTTTGATAGCAGCGATCTTATGGAATTTATTACTCCTCCAAAGATTAAAGTCCTAGGTGTAGGGGGTGCTGGAAATAATATTCTTAAGCGCTTATATCGCCGAAGGATTACAGGAGTACAAACTATTGCACTAAATACAGATGCAATACATCTTAATAATTGTCAAGCTGATACTAGAAAAGTATTGGGTGCCACAATAACTCATGGTAGAGGTACTGGCGGAGATCCACATCTAGGAAAGAGATGTGCCGAAGAAGATGAAGCCACTCTAAGAGATACTCTAAGCGATACTGATATGGTTTTTATTATTGCAGGAATGGGGGGAGGAACTGGCACTGGTTGTTCACCTATAATTGCTAACTACGCTAAAGAGACCGATGCACTGGTCGTAGGTGTTGCAATCTTACCATTCAAGGAAGAAGGTTCTAGGAGGCGTAATACTGCCATTGAAGGTCTTCAAGAGCTAAAGGACAGTTGCCATTGTGTTATTGAATTAGATAATGAAAAGATTAATGAAATAAAAAACGGAGATTACCCAATGAAGAAAGCCTTTGGAGTAATGTCTGATTTAGTTGCAGAAACTGTTCAATCATTAGCTGAAGTAGTTACTGAACCATCAACCATAAATGTTGATTTTGCAGATTTGAGAAAAATTATAGAAGCTGGAGGAAATGCCAAAGTTCTTTACGGAGATTCAGAAGGATCTGAGCCTGGCAGTGTTCTAGATTCAGTTTTGAATAATCCATTACTAGGTTCAAACTACAAAGGTGCTGAAGCTGTTCTATTACATGTCGCTGCAGGCAATGAATTCTCACTAAATAATTGTCATGAAGTATTATCTGCCTTGAAATACGATTTATCAGATGACGTAAATCTCATCTGGGGACTAAGAACTGATGAGTCCATGGGTGCTAGCGTCAAAGTAGTGATGTTAGTTTCAGCAATACCACAAGATAAATTGAATATAGAAGACCTAAAAGAGAAGCCAAATTCTCCATTAGGTAAGTCTATCCAAATGATCAATTAAAGTTCCACACCTTCGCTATAAGTCTCTACTTGCTATGATAGAGGCTTATGGCACCCTGTCCGGACCCCTCCGTCTTTCTTTAGGTTCTGGTAAATTATGTAGAATACTATCATGATTCCCGTCATTAATACTTGTGCAATACAAAGCAATGGCCCTACCTCTTCAAAAGGAATACCTATCCATTCCCACCAGGGGTTGTTGGTTTGAATCCAAATGAGAAAAACCATTACACCCAAAACTACCGCAACTGCCGCAACGCGCTTCCATCCCTTTTCTTCTTCCATAATTACATCACTGGAGGTTCTTCATCCATCAGTATCTAGTAGAAAGTCATCAGAACCTAAGCAACCAGTAAACGATGCTGCAAGTAAACAAATTACTAGCATGTATGACTTATTCATACATTATCAAGTCACAGGCACAAAACTCGTAACTATTTACATAGCCAAAGCTGAACCTTAACGCGCATTGCAGGAGGAGATCTTTCTCCTCCCCAATGTCATTTCACTTGAGTTACTTACTCTTCTTCTTTCTGTCTGAGTGCAATTCCAATTGCAGCCAATAGACCGCTCATGGTTATGCTCATCAAAGACAGAGCGAAAGATGGTATTGTGTTAACTTCCTTTACGGCATTGATTGTGATAGGAACCTGATTGTTCCCTTCATTGGATTCACTTACGTCATCAGAAGTATCAACAGTCAAGTAGAACGGATATGAAGCATGGGAATCATCACCAGGACCTTCAGTCATACCCAATTCTGCAGCTACAGCTTCGAAATATATGAATTTACTGTTCCCTTCTGTCACTATCTTAGCTCCATGTGCTGTAGTTTTTGATTCATCTATAGCCCAAGCATTACCAGTCCAGTAGATACTAACTTGAACATCTGCATATGCATCTCCATCAACATTTGTAAGACCTACGAAGAAGCTTCCAACTGTTTCTGTACCTGTGTTAATAACTTGGAACATGAAACTGAAGTATGGATCTGCGTCATCACCACTTCCACCTGATTTCTTTTCCCAACCAATATTGGATGAACCCCAACCAGTTGCGTGAGATATATATCTTATATCTTCACCAATTGAAAGATCAGGTCTAGAAATTACTAGTGTTGCTTGACCATCGGAATCTCCACTTGTGAAAGTGTTTTCATAGTCTGTCCAAGAACGTGCATCGGCTTGAACACTCCAAGTTCCTGGCATTACCCAGTCTGAGTAACCGAGTGTTACTACAACAGATACAGTCATTACTGAACCTGGTGCAATCATGTCGTCTGCATCTGGTTCCATTGGCTTATTGGTGTTTGGATTCCAACTTGACTTAGTTGGATTAATGATATCCCAACCAGTACTAGCACCGCTTACTCCAGCTGAATAGGCTTCAATAATGCCACTAGGCCACAGTATGCTGCCAGACTCAAAGATATATGCAGTTGCATCACCACCAGATGGATCATCTCGGGAGATGTCATTCCATAATCCTCCAACTATTGGTTTGATTGCTACTCGAGTATCTTTACCATTTTGAATAACTGAATCCATTTTGGCATCTGTTCCATCATCTAATTTGACATAAGCATTCTGTGGTGCAGTAAGTATGAAATCTATAACTCCTGCATCAGAAGCTGCACCGTGATTATTGATTTTCACAGTATAGGTTCTCTGGGAATCTCCACTTATAAGTGAAGATGGAATTCCGTTCTGAGTACTTGGTGAAATTGACTTAACATCGACTGAATAGCTATCCAGACCAAAGACAGACGGATAGAAGGCCGTAAACGATCCTCCACCACCAGTATTGGTTCCTGTCAATCTAATGCTCATTGTTCCGCCGAGGTATTTATCTTGAAGTTGACCATTACCATCACCTATTTCCTTAACTGCACCTAAATCTGCAAAGAATGTCTGAGCTGTAGCATTATCAAAACTGCTTGCGCCAGACCATCTGTCTGGTAATGCTGTATAGTTTACACTAGGTATAGAATAAAGTGTTGACAACTCATCAGCAGCTCGCCACTTAACATCAAACCAAGAACCACTAGAACCGGTTCTAACTTGAGCTTTAACGTAAGCTTCGGTTAAATCATACTCTGCTTCAACTACTAGGAAAGGTTTACTATTCCAAACCACGAATGACTCAGAAGTCAATGAACCGTCATTAGCCCCATCCCAGATATAGGATCCAGCTGACCAGCCATCTCCTAAGTTCCAGTTTTCAGCCTCTCCAGAGAGAAGTGCAGCACCCAAAACAATTGTTACTGTTTTGAAATTATTAGCACGATTTTCATCTGGAACTTCAACTTCATCTACTCTCAATGCATGAATTCTGAGAGTATAGATACCTGGACCAAATCCGGCACCCCATACCCAATCATCACCTGCTGTTGAAGGATCTACTGTAAATTCCTGACCTTTTTCTAATCCAAAGATTCCATT
>JAPYSW010000027.1 GCA_029936395.1 Candidatus Poseidoniia archaeon | reverse complement strand
GCAGCAGCTTTTCTTGATTCTTTAATCTTATCAGCAGCTTCACGTCTTGCCATTCTTTCTTGACGCCTAGCTTCTACTCTTTCAGTTATGAGTTTCATGTACATTGCATCATGCTCCATCAAAGGAGAATCTGAGATAACAATTACATTGTAATCATTTTCTAATATTGCTTCAGCCAAATACTCGAATTTAATTTCTCCTTTTTTGATAGGAGAATAATGTCTTTCATTTCCTTCAATATCGAATTCAACACCTGAAAAGTGCATATAGAAATCTTTCAATCCCAATGAATCATCAATATATTTGAAAACACGTTTGAAACTATCTCTGTCATTTAACCAACGTCCACCTCTGGCGTGTAAATGCGGCCAGTTGATTACTGGAATAACTCCTCTAACACGGTGGCAGATTTCCATAACCTCTCTGATACTTCCGAAAAGACCAGGTTTCCCTGATATTTCAATTCCAATAACTGGACTGTAATTATTTTCTAAGTAATGATTTCTCATCTCTCTAAACATAGGGACTAATGTTTCAATCGCCTCTCTAGAAGAAATTCCACGATAAGGTCCAATGTGGGTAACTACTTTACGTGCTCCAATTTTGTTTCCAACTTCTCCAGCAAATTCAAGAAATTTATTAGATTTATTTCTCATATAACCATTGCCTAGAAAGTCCATGTAGTATGGAGCATGGATTGCCATATGGATATCCAATGAGTGAGCAATCCCTCCTAGTTCTTCAAAATCATCTAATTCATCAACATATTTGCCTCTTACAAGCTGAATTTCCATACAGTGTAAGCCTAGAGCGTGAATATCCTCAATACCATCTCTAATGGTTCTTCCTTTGCAGGAAAGAGGGATTCCCGCGGGTCCAAAACGTATCATTGTTCATCGCGGATTGAATGGTCCTATAATTACTATTCGTTACTTTTCCATATTTTTCCATATATTTTAGTTCTAACTCACATTTTTTTGTCTAATTTTTTAAGGGTCCCTCCTCTCGCAATATGTGAATCCAAAGGCTTTACAGAAAAAGTGGCAAAAAAAATGGGAAAAAGCCAAGCTCTTCGAATCAGAGCCAAAGGAAGAACAAGAGAAGTATTTCGTTAATTGCCCGTACCCTTACATGAATGGATATTTACACTTAGGTCATGCATTCACCTATCTCCGAGCAGATATGGTTTCTAGATATCAAAGAATGAAGAATAAGAATGTTCTTTTTCCATTTGCATTTCATTGTACTGGAACGCCAATAGTGGCTGCAGCTCAGAGAGTTGAAGAAGGTGAAAAAACTCAAATTAAAGCATTGAAACAGATGGGGTTAAGCGATTCACTAATCAAGAAATTTTCAAAGCCTGAAGAATGGACAAACCATTTTCCAGGAAAAGCAATTCAGGATTTGAAAGAATTTGGAGCCTCAGTAGATTGGAGACGTAGTTTCATTACAACTAGTTTGAACCCATCTTATGATCATTTTATACGCTGGCAATTTAATAAACTATTAGCTAAAGAATATTTGATTAAAGGCAGTTTTCCAGTTGTTTGGTGCCCTAAAAGAGAAACAGTTGTTGGAGACCACGATCGTCTTTCGGGGGAAGGTGAAACTCCTCAAGAATATACTTTATTGAAGTTCAAAGGTGATGGTCATTTCCTCGTAGCTGCAACATTACGTCCTGAAACGGTATTTGGTCAAACTAATATCTGGGTTGATGGTGAAGGTACTTACGTTAAGGCGAAAGTAGGCGATGAAGTATGGGTTATGTCTCCGAAAATGCCTCAAAAACTAAGATTACAAGGTCATGAAGTAGAAGAATTAGAAGACGTTGAGGGCCGTAGTTTAGTTGGACAAAGATACATTGCCCCTCAGATTAATAACGAAGTACTAGTTTTACCTTCAAAATTTTGTGATGCCTCAATTGGTTCAGGAATTGTTACTTCAGTTCCTAGTGATTCTCCAGATGATTATCAAGGCTTAGTTGATTTGCAAAATTCTAGTTCAGATTGTGAAGGTTGGGGTTTAGATTTTGAAGAAGTAAAAGCGATTCAACCGATTCCTATTTTAGACTCAGGAGAAATGGGTACTCTTCCAGCACCGAAACTTTGCGCAGACTTAGGAGTCAAAAATCAAACTGAACGAAATAAGTTGGATAAAGCTAAACAAGAACTGTACATGCACAGTTTCAATCATGGAGTCATGTTAGACACTACAGATTATGTAGCTGGTAAACCAGTTGAAGAAGCTCGAGATATTGTAAAAAATAAGTTAGTAGAAAAAGGAAAAGCTGCAATTTATTATGAACTCACCGGTCCTGTTCAATCACGATGGCTTGCAGATTGCATGGTTAAAATTGTAGATAATCAATGGTTTTTAGAATATAGTAGTGAAGATTGGACTAAAACAACTGAAGAAGCCCTGTCTTCTATGGAATTATACCCTTCCAAATCGCGTTCACAATTTGAGTATGTTTTACAGTGGTTGAAAAATTGGGCATGTGTTCGAGAAAAAGGGTTGGGGACCAAATTACCATGGGATGAAAATTGGGTTATTGAATCTTTGAGTGATTCAACGATTTACATGGCCTTCTATACAGTAGCTCATTACTTGAAGGAGTTGGATGAAGAACAGTTAACCGAATCCTTATTTGATGCAATATTTGGTGAAGGAAATACCAAGTTAGCAGCTGAAGAAAGTGGGTTAACACAGGCGGATGTTCTCAAATGGCGTAATGAATTCAATTATTGGTATCCATATGATTTGCGAATTAGTGGTAAAGATTTGATTCAGAATCATTTGGCTTTCAGTCTATTCAATCATACTGCAATGTTTGAAAAAAATAAATGGCCAAGAGGTTTTGCAGTTAATGGTTGGGTTCTTGTTAATGGCGAAAAAATGTCTAAATCTAAAGGTAATTTCTTTACACTTAAAGAATTAAATGAAAAATATGGTGCCGATGTTGTTCGTTTCACACTATGTAATGCCGGAGAAGGGTTAGACGATCCTAATTGGGAATTGTCTTTTGCTGAAACTGCAGGTAAAAAATTGAATAATTGGCTATCTTTTGTAAAAGAGAATAAAGGAAAAGGCCGCACAACTTCACACCCGGTTGATGATTGGTTTCGTGAAATTATGGCAAGTATTTCACATCAAGCCAATGCAGCTTCTGAAAGACTTAAATTTCGAACTTCAACACGTCTTATTTTCTTTGAACTTTCTCAATATTTCAAATGGTATCTTCAGAGAACCGGAGAAGCTAATCAAGATATTTTGAAAGAATACATATCTATTGTAACTAGAGGTATTGCTCCAGTCGTTCCACATACGGCCGAAGAAGCTTGGTCTATTAGTGGTGAAGATGGTTTTGTTCTCAATCAACCATTCCCCGAAGGCCATGAGCCTGATTTAACTTTAGTAACTGGCGAAGATTTAGTTCGGCAGACTTTAGATGATACTAGAGCCATTTTGAATATAGCAGGCATTGATAATCCTAAAGAAATTGTATTCATAGTTGCCCCAGAATGGAAATGGAATGCAATTCATACGGCAGGACAATTGGCAGATGGCCGCGGTCAGGTTAAATTAAATCAACTTATTTCAAGTGTAATGCCAAATATACCTCCCGAGTCAAAGAAATTGGGGGCTGATTTCTTAAAGAAATGGGTTTTGAGAGATATTCCTTCATTAGGTCCTGGTTGGCAGAGTAAGTACAGTTTGCAGATTGATGAAGAGGAGATATTATCGGCATCAGTAGATTTTTTTAGTAAGTTATTTGGCTGTGAAATATCAGTTGTCAATGCCGATAAGGCGAGGTCTAGACACGTGGCCAAAGGAAATCAGAGTTCTCCATTAAGGCCTGCGATTTTTGTTTCATAAACTGATTTCTATCGTCTATAAATAGCTCCTAGAATGCCTCTTATTCTTTTTCCCAATCTTTATAAATGCCTCTCTTTTCCAACGGACCCCGAGTGAGAGCATTTGCTCTCTGGAGACAACGAATATGACTCAAAAGCGAAATTCGCGAATAGCCTTGCTAGCCGTAGCAATGCTCCTATCTGGAGCTTTGTTAGGACTAATATCAGAGGATTCTTCAGCTGCACAAGATAATGCAGTTGGTTTCATTTCCTCAACAGATTCTTCTGGAGTATCTGTGACCTATATCAATCAAGCAACTGGAGCTACAGCAAGTGTAATCAGTCTAGATGATGGTTCCTATTCATTTGGCAATTTAGTTGATGGTGAGTATTCAGTTAGATATTCAAAAGCTGGTTATTTATCGGTATTAGATACTTGGAGTCTACCTTCTGATTTGCCTTTGGATGAGGTATCTATGGGTGCAGCTCCGTCTAATTCTTCTTCACTTACAGTTAATGTAAAGGATGGAGATGATGCTGATATTAATGGTGCTACAGTTTATTTGATGTCATCAACCACTGAAGATTCTTGGTGGACTAATATTACAGTAGGATATACTGTTTCCAATACAACTGGTGGTGATGGTAATGCAAGTTTTGCTTCATTAACTTCAGAACAATATGAGATTAGAGTAGAAGCATCAGGATATGCTACAGCATTCGGAAATACTTCAGAGACTAATATAGTAATGGAGGCTTTGGGCGATACCAACAAGCAGACAGTACGTGTATTTGATCCTTCAGGTAGCCCATTAGGAGATGCAACAGTTTTCATGTATGATGCAACTTCATCTACATGGTATGATTCAACTAAAGTTGGATATACTTATTATTTACAACCTACTACTTCCTCTGAAGTTTATGTATATGCTTATCATGAAAATTATACACCTTCAGTAAAGAAGATAGCCAGTGTTTCAGGCACAGATACTCATAATATGGATGTAAATAGTAATTTAGCAGCTGACAAGGATATAATTTACATTAATACAGCCCCATCAAATGGTGGGCAGTCAATGGAACCACTATCTGGTGACCGTATGATTAAGTTGAATTCAGGACCTACAGCCAGCATGTCTGTAACAAGTGAAACAACTGAAATGGACGATAAGCACGTTATAGCAGCAAATGGAATTGTTAACTTTTCAGCATCTTCTTCTAATTCACCAGTAGGTGGACTAACTTACAGCTGGGGTTCAGAAACATTTACAGATTCATATGTTGCCGGTGAACATACAGTCGAAGTTATAGTTACAGATGCATTTGGAGCTCAAGATACAGCTAGTATTACAATTGTAGCAGATGGAGTCAATCCACTTGCAGCTTTTACAGCAACTGTGAAAACTAATGCAGGATTAGATGGCATGGATTATAATGGAACTAATCTTGACGAAGACATCAATACTGTTATTTTCAATGCATCCACTTCAAGTGATTTAGTTGGTATTGCTTCCTATTCTTGGGATTTTGGAGATGAATCTTCTGATTCAGGTTCAATTGTAAATCATATATTTGATAATCCAGGAACATATGATGTTGTTTTAACAGTAACAGATACTGCTGGTAACTCCGACACAGAAACCATGCCTGTAATGGTTAATGATATTACACCTCCTAGTGCATTATTCAGTTGGTTTTATCTTAATGAAACAGGTAGTGAAATTAGTGGTGCTTCAATGGAAGGCGAAGTAACATTTTTCAATGCTACAGGATCTACAGATAATTCAGGCGAAGATTTGACTTATAGTTGGGACTTTGGAGATGGTAGTGAAGGTACTGGAGCTACTCCTGAGCATATTTTCAATGGAACCACTGATGATGGTTTCAATGTAGTTCTTACAATAACTGATTCTTCAGGTAAGGAAGATGTTACCACATACCTGATTAAACCAGCTTTGAAATTAAGACCTGATATTTACATAGTATCTATGAGCTTTAGTGATAATCTTGAAGAAGGAAATGTCGTTACTCTTGATGCAACTGTCAAATGTCTTTGCGAAGATGCAAAAATAGATAGTGCTTTCGAAGTAGCTTTCTATTTGGATAATTTAGAAGGCACTGTAATTGGTACAGCAATGATTGATGGCAGTGATTTATTAGCTCTAAACAATGGTACAAACGTAAATGTCACCACAACTTGGACTGCAGTATCAGGTGCTCAGACAATCTATGTGGATGCAGATTCAACCAATATTGTTGATGAAAGTATTGAAAAGAACGAACTTTCAAAATTAATAACAGTTAGTGCTAAAGATGATTCATCTGATGTTACATCTATGGTAATGATACTAATTATTGCATTATCAGCAGTTGGTACAGTTGCATACATTTACCGCGATCGATTATTCAACTAGATAATCAAAGTAAGTAGAGACTAGGATATGGAAACTGACCTAGTCTTCAGTCTTGCTATAGCAGGCATTACGCTTGGTATCATAGAAGGAATAAAACCAGGGCCACTTCTAACAACAGTAATCAAAGAAACATTGACAAATGGTTTTAGAGGAGGTATGAGGGCAGCTTCAGCTCCAATCTTCACAGATGGCCCTTTGATTATCTTTAGCATCTTTCTCGCAGGTTGGATAGCTACACAACCTCTTATTTTGTGTTGCATTTCATTAGTAGGTGCTGTATTTCTTACACGAATGGGAATGGAATGTTTTAGTTTAGACCTTCCAGAGATTGATTCAGAAGAAGTAGATATTTCCAAATCATTTATGCACGGTATTATCACTAATTTATTGAATCCAAGTATGTATGTTTTTTGGTTCTTAGTAGGAGGCCCAATTATGGCTACAGCAGCAGATAAAGAGCCAATTGCTCCAGTTGCTTATGCCGTATCTTTTTTAATTAGTATAGTTCTAGTAAAGATTACAATAGCTTATTCTTTCAGTAAGGCCAAAGGAAATATTTCATCCAAGAATTATCAATTAGCTTTGAGAATATGTGGGGTGGCTATGCTACTTTTTGCGATTAGTTTTGTCTATAGGGCATTTGAGTTGTGGCAAAATGGCTTCTGAAATATCCAAACTAATATAAAGTTACAATTATTCTTCTAATGTCCGCGTTTTGCCATTTTAGTTTCAAGCTTTGATTCTTCTAATCCTGGCATTGATTTTCCAATATTTCTTGAAACATCTCCAACTAATTTAGCATCATTGAAATGGGCAGTGGCCTCTACAACGGCTTTAGCCATTGTGGTTGGGTCTTCAGACTTGAAAATTCCTGATCCAACAAAGACGCCATCCATGCCAAATTGCATCATTAATGCCGCATCTGCCGGAGTTGCAATACCACCAGCAGTAAATGTGACTACAGGCAATCTACCTAGTCTTTTGATATCTTCTAATATGCCAACAATTTCATTTTCAATCGTAGCCTTATCTTTTCCAAATGGATTATAATCAGTAGATTCTCCAAGATTCTTTTCAGCCTCATTATCTAAAACAAAGAATTTTTCAGCTATTTTAGATGCAATTACATTAAGATTTTTAGACTTCTTTACAACTTCTATTTCAGCTTGTAATAATCGGGCATGTCTCATTGCAGCAACAATATTTCCAGTTCCAGCTTCTCCTTTGGTTCGAATCATAGCTGCACCTTCCCAAATTCTCCTAACGGCTTCTCCCAATGAAGTTGCACCACAAACAAATGGCACACTAAATCCGTCTTTTACGACGTGATAATACGGATCGGCAGGTGTTAAAACTTCAGATTCATCAATCATATCTACACCCAAAGATTCCAAAACTCTTGCTTCAGCAGTGTGTCCAATTCGGCATTTAGCCATAATTGGGATACTAGTACAATCAATAATCTCACTAATCATATTAGGATTTGACATTCTAGCAACACCGCCATCTGCACGAATATCAGAGGGGACTCTTTCGAGAGCCATAACTGCTACAGCACCAGCATCTTCTGCAATTTTTGCTTGTTCAGCATTAACTACATCCATGATTACACCACCTTTTTGCATTCTTGCAAAACCTCGCTTTACTAGTTCCTTACCGTGTCTTAATGATTCTATATCTAATTCTAAACTCATGTTTTTCTCCTTTGGTGGACCGGGCGGGATTTGAACCCGCGGCCTCCGCCTTGCGAAGGCGGCGATCTTCCGAGCTGATCTACCGGCCCTTGAATTATAAATGTTGGCGCCGGTTTTAAAAAATTAGAGAGATTATATTGCACTATTTGCTTCCAAATGGTGGGCTGCAGCTTCACTTAATTGTTCGTATAATTCATCATTTTCGACATTAGAATAGGATACCTTATTCCCTCGTCCACGATTAATCATCATAATTTCAAATTCGGAGCTTATATTGTCAACATAAGACATGATAGCATATTCATTTCCTTCTACTTCCAAAGCTCCATGTATTTTCATTTTTATTTCGACCCCATCTTGGTCTTCAAAAATTTCGATATCGTCTTCTTCTATTTTTACTTCAGTACTAGGCTTAGATGCGAAAAGTGAACTCCCCCATCCTTTGAGCTTAGTCTCTTCTTCAGTAATCTCGCGACCCATTGCATCAGACCAGGATTTGATAATATCATCTTTACTCATTTCGATGGTAGTTTCGGTTTTTTTCCAGTTATTTAGAATCCAAGGTGGAGTCTCAAATTTAGAGCATAAAGCTTGTAAGAACATTCTCAAATCATTAGGATTTTTAGTACCAATTTTAAGTTCGATTAAAGAATTTTTCGGACTTCCAAAAAATCCTTTATATTTTATTGCACTAAGTCTAGCTTTGAAACCTGCAAAGCGAAAAGAAATACTCCAATTCATTTCATCAAAGCCACTTTCTCGGAGTCTTATCTTTGCACCTTCGTCAACTGTTGTGCATGCTTCCCAGAATTTTTCCCCAAAATCTGTAAACCATAATAATCCAAAAGTTCCTCTATTCTTAATTTCATAATCTCCTAACTTAAGAGCACTGGTTTTCAACATAGGGTGTTTATTACGCGGTTGAGCTATCAATGTAACTGAATGCACTAATTTAGCACGAATAGGCATGCATAAAACATCACCGCTAGTTTTAATAACGGTCTACCTCAGCAGAACATAGGCCTTAGGGTCATTGACGGTAACCAATTCACAAATCTGCCTTTGGATTTATACATAGGCATTATGAACAGAATTAACCCGCCCTTGGTTCAAAGGTTAAACACAAAAGAGATGGTAATATGAATATAGACCCAACAAGTAGTAAATACGTTATTCGAGCTTCAATTAGAGCGAATGGTGTAGTAAATAAATCAGACGTAGTAGGGGCCGTTTTCGGTCAGACAGAAGGATTATTAGGCGATGAATTAGATCTTCGTGATCTTCAGAAAAGCGGACGTATGGGCCGTGTAGAAGTAGAAATACGAAGTGACAAAGGAAAGTCCACAGGAGAGATAGTAATCACTTCGAGTATGGATCAAGTAGAAACTTCAGTTTTTGCAGCGGCTTTAGAAACTGTAGAACGAGTAGGCCCTTGTAAGGCAACAGTTAAAATTACAGCATTAGAAGACAGTCGTTCTACTAAGCGTGAAACAATTATTGATCGCGCCCGCACTTTATTGATTGACTTAATCAAGAGCTCCCGAACTGCAGGTTCAACAATAACTGATACAGTTCGTCAGGCTCTTCAAGTAGAAGAAATTGTCAGATATAAAGGTAAATTGCCAGCAGGTCCTAATGTTGAAACTAGTGATGCAGTTATAGTCGTTGAAGGCCGTGGTGATGTTTTGAATTTATTAAAACATGGAATAAAGAATTCAATAGCTGTAGAAGGCACTAACATTCCAAAAGAAGTCGTAGGACTTAGTAAGGAAAGAACGGTAACTGCTTTTGTTGATGGCGACAGAGGCGGACAGATGATAATTCAAGAGCTTTTACAAGTTGCTGAATTAGATTTCATAGCTCGAGCTCCAGAAAATACAGAAGTTGAGTATTTGACACATAAACAAATAATGAAGTCTTTGAGAGACAAAGTAACTGCAGAATTATTTATGGAACAAAATAAATGGGCTAGGCCAGGATCTGGAAATTCTAAGAAAGCAGCTCCAAAGCACAGCTCCAAAGGACCAGCTAGGATTAATTCTAAATCAAGTCCAGCCCCTAAAGCAGCGGCTAAATCGGCAGCAGAACCTGCAGCAGAAGCTGCGGCAGAACCGGCAGTAGCTAGTCCTGTTTTCATTAAGCAATTGGATCAACTTCAAGGAAGTAAAAATGCACGATTATTAATGGATGAAGAGATGGCAGATGAAGTTTCAATAGGTGCTCTTCAAGAAGTTCTTGAAAAGCACAAGAGTAATGGAGTAAATACCTTAGTTATGGACGGAATTATTACGCAAAGACTAATTGAATTAGTTTCTAAAGCAGGAATAAAAACCGTTGTAGCCGAAAAGAAAGGTCCTCTCCCAAGAGATCCTGTCGGAATTTCAATGTTTACCCGTGAAGATTTAGCTTAGAATAACCTCTATTCTAAATTTTCAACTTTAGCCAAATGGTTATATCCCACTCTAGTGGTGAGCTAAAGCTATGGCCGATGAAGTTAAGTTTGATGAAGAAGGTTTACGACGTTCTGCTCGAAGTCAAATAATAGTAGACACTATTGAACGCAGTCTTGAAAAGATGATATTTGTAGAGTCTAATTTGGGTAAAGAAATGGAACCTCCGGATCTTTTCCAAGTAAGAAGAGAAGCAGTAGCAGCAGTTGCAGAATTAAAATATGCAATTTCGGTTCTAACCGGGAAGCTAGAGATTTAATGTCCTCACGGCTGGTACTCGCTCTGGATGAAACAGATCCAGCTCGAGCTTTAGAGATTGCTAAATTAGTTTCTCCTTTTGTTGCTAAAATAAAGATAAATTATCCTTTAGTTTTATCAGCAGGATTAGGCGTTGTTACTGAAATATCTAAGTTTTGTCCAGTAATCTGTGATTTTAAAGTTGCTGATATTCCCAATACAAATCGACTCATTTCGGAGGCCGTTTTTGAGGCTGGAGCGTCAGGAATAATAGCACATGCCTTCCCAGGTCCGGAATCACTTAGGGCAATTAAAGAGGTAGCTGATTCTAAAGAAATTTACGTGGTAATAACTATGTCTCATCGTAAAGGAGGTGAATTTTTCGATATCGAAAAATTTTGTGAGTTAGCCTTGGAGGTAGGAGTTACAGGAGTAATTGCACCAGCTACAAGGCCTGAAGATGTAGCCAAGATAAGAAAATTAGTAGGTAATTTGAAGATAATATCACCAGGGGTCGGTGCTCAAGGCGGCAGTTCTCGTGAAACTCTCAAGGCAGGAGCTGATTACATAATAGTCGGAAGAGGAATTTATCTTTCAGATGATCCTGCAGCAGCTGCAGAAAAATATTCTCGTGAATTTTCAATAAATGATTAGGCTTAATTCTTTCTTTAAATCATTCGGTTCTAGAAAAGTTTTGAGAGGGATAGATTTAGAAGTAAATTCAGGAGAAATAGTAACATTAATTGGCAATAATGGAAGTGGTAAAACTACGTTACTTCGCAGTATCAATACTTTAGATTTTCCTGATAGTTATATTTTAGCTGAAGTTGATGGTTTTGATTTGGAAAAATATCCAGAGGAAGTTCGTTCGCGCACAGGTTATTTGGCTCATAATCCACCGTTTTATCCAGAATTAACTGGGGCTGAAAACCTAAAGTTATGGCTTGAATTAAACTCAATAGATGATGCTGATTCAAGATCACGAGATTTCCTTGGTCAGGTAGGTTTAGTTTCTTTTAGTGATGATTTATCTGGAAATTATTCAAGAGGTATGATTCAGAGATTAGGTTTTGCTATGGCTCTTTCTCATTCACCAACTACGTTGCTTTTAGATGAACCATTTACTGGCCTTGATTCTGAAGGTATTGAGATTATATCTAATTTATTACTGAAGGCTAAAGATGATGATTGTAGTATTCTACTTGTTACTCACGATAAAGTCACCTATGCGGACAGATTAGTGGAGCTAGTTAGAGGTGAAATCAAATGAATCCGATAATTGTCATTATTAAAAAGGAATTGAAAATAGAGTTCAGATCATTACAAGGTATCGTTGCATCATGTATGCTTTCTTTTATGATTTTAATGTCTTTTAAATTTTCTATAGTTACGAATTCATTAATCACAGGTTCAGGAATTCTTTGGGCTTCTATCTTGTTGACAGGCTTGGGTTTGATTACACATATTTCTACACGAGAAGTAGAAAGAGGCACGTTAGATATTCTTAAGTTATCTCCAATTTCACGATATCAATTATTTTTGGGACGAATGTTTGGTTCATTAGCACTTCTATGGGTTTTGAGTAGTATAATTTTTATTCTTTATATTGTAATATTTGAGAATCAATTTGATAATGATTTATTCTTAGCTTATTTTGTAGTTTTAGTTGGTTGTATTGGTCTTTCTGCAGTTGGAACTTTAGCCGCAAGTACTGCTACTCCGCTGCATGGAGGTTGGATGATTACATCACTTTTTGCCATACCTATTCTATTGTTTACCGTTATAGAAGCGGCAATTAGATGCACAGATTCTTTAATTTCAGGTTCATCAGATTTTGAATTAGCTTTTATGCTATTAATTCTTTACAATGCTGTTTTTGTATTTGGTGGTGCCTGGCTTACGGAAATCTCAGATTAATTTTTTTCATTGTTCAATAATTCTTTTTTCTTTTGTATTCCAC